>CAMOIV010000018.1 GCA_946616305.1 uncultured Lachnospiraceae bacterium
GCCTTGCCGTATATCGGCTTTGCACTGTATTGTCCCGCTTTGTATATAGCACGGTAAGAATTATACAACATCTGCACCGGAGATGCATGAGAGATATCCAAAAGACTTGACTATGATGTGGGGAGAATTTAAAATTATATGGTTTATACTGGCGGGTTCAAAAGAACCGTCGCATTTATGCAAGGAGAGAAAGAAATGACTGCACAGATTTGTTTGATAGTGGCGATCGCCGTGTATATCATGGTCATGGTGATCATCGGAGTGATCTTTTCAAAGGGTAATGACGACACAGGGGATTTTTACCTGGGAGGAAGAGGCCTGTCACCTCTGGTGACGGCAATGAGCGCGGAAGCTTCCGATATGTCCAGCTGGCTCCTTATGGGTATCCCGGGACTCGCTTATATATGCGGACTTTCCGATCCCTTCTGGACCTGCCTTGGTCTGGCTGTCGGTACCTATCTGAACTGGCTTCTTGTAGCCAAGAGACTCAGAAGATATACGGAAAAGGTTCAGGCCATAACCATACCGGAGTTCTTTTCAAAAAGATATAAGGACACTAAGAATATTATGACTGCAGTGGCAGCCATCATCATAGTGGTATTCTTCATTCCGTATACCGCTTCGGGCTTCGCAGCCTGCGGTAAACTCTTTAACACTCTTTTCGGAGTGAATTATCATGTAGCGATGGTAGCGAGTGCTCTGATCATAGCCATGTATTGTACCATGGGCGGTTTCAAGGCAGTGAGCACAACGGATCTCATCCAGAGTATCTGCATGTCGGTGGCCATACTTATAGTCATAGGCTTCGGAGTGGTACAGGCAGGGGGCTTCGGAGCAGTCATGGAGAATGCAAAGGCTCTTCCCGGATTCCTTTCCGTTACCAACATATATGATCAGGCAACGGGCACGTCTTCATCCTACGGAGTGCTGAGAATGGCATCTATGCTGGCCTGGGGACTGGGATACTTCGGAATGCCCCATATCCTTGTGAGATTCATGGCCATAGATGACCCCGAAAAGCTTAAGATAAGCAGAAGAGTTGCTTCCGTATGGGTTGTCATAGCAATGGGACTTGCCATCGTCATAGGTGTGGTGGGACTTGCCATGAGTAATGCGGGTATCATCCCTTATCTTGAGGGAAGCGGAGATGCGGAGAGAGTGATAATACATATTTCCAACTATCTCAGCAGTTTTGGCATTCTTCCTGCAATAATAGCAGGCGTTATTCTTGCGGGAATGCTGGCGGCCACCATGTCCACGGCGGATTCACAGCTTCTGTCTGCAGCTTCCGCCATATCCAGCGATCTTCTGGTACGCTTCGGTAAAAAGAAGCTCAGTGATGACACTGCTGTCAAAGTTGCCAAGATAACTGTCGTAATTATTTCTGCCATAGCTGTGGTCATAGCTAATGACCCCAACAGCTCGGTATTCGGCATAGTTTCCTTTGCATGGGCAGGATTCGGTGCCACCTTCGGACCTGTGGTGCTCCTGGCGCTTTTCTGGAAGAGATCCAACAAAGAGGGGGCCATTGCCGGCATGATAGCCGGAGCTGTTATGGTTTTTGCATGGAAGTACGGCATAAGCAGGCTCGGAGGCGGATTTGCCATATATGAACTGCTTCCCGCTTTCATATTTGCCCTTGTGATCAATGTGATCGTGTCCATGCTCACACGCGAGCCCGACAGGGAAGTGATCGAGACTTTTGAGAGTATGAAGCAGATATAAGTATTATCCGGAGGTGATTATGGCTTGGTACGATGAGGCAGTATTCTATCATATATACCCTCTTGGCATGCTGGGATGCCCTCATGAGAATGACTACAAAGAGTGCGTTCACAGGCTTAAGAGACTTGATAACATGATCCCGGTGATTAAGGATCTGGGATTCAATGCCATATACATAGGTCCGCTTTTTGAGTCCGTGGGACATGGTTATGAGACTACGGACTACAGGAAACTGGATTCCAGGCTTGGTACAAATGATGATCTTAAGAGCTTTGTGTCCAAGTGCCATAAACAGGAGATAAGAGTGATCCTTGACGGTGTGTTCAATCACACCGGCAGGGATTTCTTCGCGTTTAAGGATATACGGGAAAAACGTGAATCATCCGGATATCTGGGATGGTACTCGGGAGTGAACCTTGGCGGGAATAACAGCTTTAATGACGGTTTTTCCTACAATAACTGGGGAGGATACGACCTTCTTGTCAAGCTGAATCAGCAAAATCCCCAGGTTCAGGAGTATATAGCCGATGTGATAAGGTTCTGGGTCAGTGAGTTTGATATAGACGGGATCAGACTTGATGCCGCAGATGTGCTGGATTTCGGTTTTATGCAGATGTTAAGGAGAGTGGCCGATGAGGTTAAAGAGGATTTCTACCTCATGGGAGAGGTGATCCATGGCGAATACATCCGCTGGGAAAGGGATGCACACATCCATGCAGTCACCAATTATCATCTGGGAAAGGCGTTGTATTCCGGACATAACGACCATAATTATTTCGAGGTGGCTCATACCGTAAAGAGGCTGTATGACATGGGAGGAGGAGATCCTTTAGGGCTTCGGCTGTATAACTTCGCAGATAATCATGATGTGGAGAGGATAGCCAGTATACTTTCGAACAAGGCCCATCTCATACCCGTATATATCCTGGAGTATACCCTTCCGGGAGTGCCTTCGGTGTATTACGGCTCTGAGTTCGGTATCGAAGGGAAGAAGGGGGGAGGAGATGATTGGGCGATAAGGCCCGAGCTTGATCTTACGGAGCATATAAATGACATTAATGACAATCCTCTGACCCGGACCATCGCAAAACTCGGAAAGATAAGACAGAGCACACCCGCCCTTTCCTACGGCGGATATGAGCAGAAACTCCTTACCAACAGGCAATATGCCTATACCAGGACCATGAAGGAGGATGTGGCGCTGGTGGTGGTGAATAATGACGATTCGCCATTTACTATGGATATAGGTGTGCCATCCGGCAGATACAAGGCCATGCTGTCGGATCAGTGGATAGATGCCGGCGGAGGGTGCATCCATTATGAGGTACAGGGCTGCAACGGAGAGATCTTCATAAAGGATACAGGGAATCTGAAGGAGCCGGAGAAGAAATCCGGGTCAAAGATAAAAACGGATTCTGTAAAGAAGCCGGAAACTGCGAAGAAAACAGAACCGGAGAAAGAAACAGAACCTGAGAAGAAAACCGAGCCGGAGAAAAAGCCCGAGACGGATAAGAAACCTGAGTCGGTGAAAAAGCCCGAGCCGGAGAAAAAGCAGGCAGCGAAGCCAGAGGCGGGAAAAGAGAAGGTTTCGGATAAGAAGGAGGGCTTCAGGAAGATAGATAAGCCCTATGAGGAAATGACGGTAGAGGAACTGCAGGAGACCATCCTGTATAAGATGTCACTTAACGGTCCCGTGAACGATGAAATGAAGAGGACCGTGGATGAAAACATATGGCGGGATTCGCTTCTTAACTGGGTCAGGAGCTTCTGATCCGAAAAAAACAATAATTGGAGGGGACGTATGGAAATGACACTTGATAAGATCAAAAAGATGATAAAGGACCGGGGAATACTCATGGTGGACTTCAAACTCACGGATGTAGACGGCAGATGGAGACATCTGTCCATACCGGCAGAAAGGCTTGGAGAGAGTACCATGGAGCACGGGATCGGCTTTGACGGCTCTAATTACGGATATGCTCCTGTGGAAAACAGCGACATGGTATTTATTCCCGTACTGGACTCAGCAGTGGTGGACAGATATGCCGAGATACCCACACTGTCCATGATAGGTGATGTACAGGTCATAGATCACCCGAAGAACAGACCCTTTGATCAGTATCCCAGAAACGTGGCAAAGAGAGCCTTGGAGTATATGGCGGAGCAGAAGGTGGCCGACAGGATGGTCATAGGTCCCGAGTACGAATTCTATATCTTCGACAATGTGACCTTTACCAACAGGCCCGAAGAATGCGGCTATACCATCAGCACCTCACAGGCAGCCTGGGAATCGGGAACAGAGTATAATAACAGCGGTTATCAGATACCCAACGGAGGCGGATACCATATCAGCCTTCCAATGGATATAAGGAATGACCTCAGAAGCCGTATCTGCCTTGCCATGAAGGACTGGAACATAGATGTTAAGTATCACCACCACGAGGTAGGCGGCTGCGGACAGATGGAGGTGGAGGTTGAGCTTGGAGATATGCTGAAGCTGGCTGATGATACCATGTCCGCAAAATACATCATAAAGAACGAGGCCTATGTCAACGGGTGCACTGCCACATTGATGCCCAAGCCTGTTGCGGGGGAGGCCGGAAACGGCATGCACGTGCATATGCTGCTGTTCAAGAACGGGAAGCCTGTATTCTACGACAAGAAGGGATATGCGGGACTTAGCGAGACGGCCCATTATTTCATGGGTGGACTGCTGAAGCATGCAAGGTCACTATGCGCCATAACCAATCCCTCCACCAATTCCTACAAGAGACTGGTACCGGGCTTTGAGGCTCCGGTCACCATAGGCTATGCCACGGCCAACAGAAGTGCGGTCATCAGGATCCCTGCCTATGCCAAAACACCGGATACCAAGCGCTTTGAGCTTAGAAATCCTGACGCCACATGTAATCCTTATTATGCATATGCGGCCATCCTCATGGCAGGACTTGACGGAATAAAGACTAAGACGGATCCTAAGGCTATGGGCTGGGGACCTTACGATTACAACCTTTTTGAACTCTCTGACGAGGATAAGAAGAAGATAGAGTCGCTGCCGGCAACGCTCAGTGAAGCAGTGTCGGAACTGGAGAAGGATCACGACTATCTGACAGCCGGGGGAGTCTTCCCGGAGCGTCTGATAGAGCAGATCGCAAATCGCTGCAGGAAGGCAGGGGATCGTATATCAAAGCTTCCTCACCCGGCGGAATTTGAACTGTACTACGATCTGTAAACAATAGAGGTAAGAAACCTTATTAAGGATACTGTTTTCTTTGGAAGACGGGAGAAGGTGTTTTCTACGCATTAGTCCAGTCGTTTTACGAAAGCTATACCGGGAAAGTGCATATTCCGCCACGCCGGTTTACATAATGTACAAAGCAGGCAGAACAGCTATACCGGGATACATAAAAGGATATAAAAAAGACAGAAGAAAAACAGCATGATGGGAAAAGCATCTCACAAAAGACTGAATATCGTAAGACTTGCCCGAAGAGTACTTGTGTTGACACTTGTTTTCAGCATGGTCTTTGCATCATTTATGACTGTCGCTGCCGAAGAGACTGATGGAGCAGAGCAGCAGGAAAGTGAATTGGCAAGACCCTCCACTGTGGGAAAACTTAAAGTTACGGGCCCCGATCTGACGGATCTTGACGGTAACCCTGTCAGGCTGCAGGGTGTCAGCCTTCACGGTATCACCTGGTTTCCGGATTTTGTTGATCAGGATCTGTTCAAGCAGGTTTCACAGGACTGGAATGTGAACCTTATACGTATACCTGTATATTCCACGGAGTATGTGGACGGTAAACAGGATGAATGTCTGGCCCTTGCTCATGAGGCCATAGATGCCGCCATCGATGCCGACATGTACGTGATCATAGACTGGCATATACTTGAGGATCATGACCCCAATGTTTACAAGGATGATGCCATGGAGTTTTTCCGAAACATCTCTTCAACTTATCAGGGCGTGCCAAACGTGATATACGAGATCTGTAATGAGCCAAACGGAGAGACCACATGGGCCATGGTCAGAAGCTATGCTTGCCAGGTCATACCCATAATCAGATCATATAACCCGGATTCCGTGATCCTGGTGGGAACGCCCAATTACTGCAGAGACCTTACACTGGCTGCGAGAAATCCCATAAAGATGGACAATATCATGTATTCCCTGCATTTCTACGTATCAACTCATAAGGAGGATCTTAGAAGGGAATTCGTTACGGCATGTGACAATGGCCTCCCCGTATTCGTAAGCGAGTGCGGTCTGTCGGAAGCCTCCGGAGACGGGACCCTTGATTATGCATCGGCAGCTTCCTGGTTCTCACTGCTTAATGAGGACAATACAAGCTTTGTGGTATGGGCACTCTGCAACAAGGATGAGACATGCTCGCTTTTGAAACCTGGGTTTGAGCCGGGCAAAACCATTACCGACGATGATCTTACCAAGAGCGGACAGTGGGTGGTACGTCTTTTCAGGGGTGAGGATCCCAGAAGCATACCCATACCTTCGGAGGGAGAACTTCGTGCCAACAGGATAGAGTGGATAAGGAATCCTCTGTCCACAGAGAACATGAGCCTGCTCAGGGCACTCAGGGCATGGCCCCGGATGGCTCTTGCTACGCTGATATTCCTGATCATATACGATATAGCGAGTATGATCATCAGCAGACAGAGCAGAAAACGTAACCGTGTTTATGACGATATATATGCTGAAGACGAGGACAAAAAGCAGCAGGAAGGCTTTAGGCAGTCTGCCGGCCGCATGATCATATTCATAAGCATGTTCTTTACGCTTATGTATATAGGATGGCGTATCCGTTTTTCCATCCCCTTTGACAGGGGCCCCATTGCTGTGGCAGGCAATGTCATCCTGCTGGTGGTAGAAATACTTGGTGTTATAGAATCCCTTGTGCTGTACAGCAATCTCATGGGCATGAAAAAGCATCCCCTTCCTCATATAGAGGATGAGGAATATCCCGATGTGGATATATTCGTCTCCACCTATAACGAGCCCACAGACCTTCTGGAAAAGACGTTGAACGGCTGTGTCCATATGAAGTATCCCGACAGATCCAAGGTTCATGTATGGCTCTGTGATGATAACAGAAGGCCCGAGATGAGAGAACTGGCAGAGAAGATGAAGGTGGGTTATTTCGACCGTCCCGACAATAAGGGAGCAAAGGCGGGTAACCTTAATCATGCCTTGTCTCTTACAAGTGCGCCCTATATTGTCACCTTTGACGCCGACATGATACCGAAGAGTGACTTCCTCCTTAATACCATCCCTTATTTTGTGGATGCAAAGAAAAGAAGCGAAGCTTCGAAAGATAACGACATCAGGCTGGGACTCCTGCAGACACCCCAGTGCTTCTATACACCGGATGTATTCCAGCATGCTCTGTATTGTGAGAATAAGGCTCCCAATGAGCAGGATTTCTTCTATCGAACCATAGAGGTAGCCAAGACATCCTCCAACAGTGTCATATACGGCGGCTCCAATACCGTTCTCGCAAGAGAGGCTCTGGAGGCTGTGGGAGGCTTCTATACCGAGTCCATCACAGAGGACTTCGCCACCGGAATGATGATAGAATCCGCAGGCTTTGTAAGCCTTGGACTTTCGGAACCCATGGCCAGCGGTATCACGCCCTACACCTTCAAGGAGCATATACAGCAGAGAAGCCGTTGGGGACGCGGTGTCATAGGCACTGCACGCCAGCTTAAGCTTATAAGGCGCAAGGGCCTTTCCATGGGGCAGAAGCTCAGTTACTTAAGCTCGGTGGTCTATTGGTATTCTCCGATCAAGAATCTGATATACATAGTTTCGCCTCTGATGTTTGCAGCCTTTGCGATCCCGGTATTCAAGTGCGGATGGCTGGATCTTATGCTTTACTGGTTCCCCATGTACATCCTGCAGGATCTCTGCCTGAGGGTCTTCAGTAAAAACTCCGTTTCCCTGAAATGGAGCGGTATATACGAGACCAGCGTAATGCCCAGCCTCCTCCTGCCTGTTATAAAGCAGACCTTCGGTATCACTTCAACGGTGTTCAAGGTCACGGATAAGTCAGGCAAGGGCAAGCGCCGTAACAGGGATATACGTTCCATGATGCCCTTCCTGGTATTGCTGGCTCTGTCACTCATCGGCATGGTAAGGACCATATACCTGCTCACGGTAATAAGGACGCTCGGTCTCTTTATCCTTATGTTCTGGCTGGTGAGAAATGCATACTTCCTTGTGATGTCACTGATGATCATCGATGGAAGGGACAGTGACAACGAGACCGTAAAGGTCAAGGATGGCGAGACCGTGGTCATGAAAAAGCACGTAAGGGACAAGGATGATGTGATATATGAAGGCATCACCACTTTCCTCACCGAGCACAATTTCAAGGTGTTCCTGGATGATGATACGGGACTGAAGATCGGTGACAGTGTAGATATAGATATCATGGGATATCAGGGACGGGCAGATGTAACGGGCGTTATCACAGGGCGTACCTCTCCGAGAAGCGGAGGCCCTTCGATCTATACCGCAGAGATAACGGATTTCAAGGATTCGTATCTGGAGTATCTGCAGATACTCTATGACAGGATCCCTACCCTGCCCCAGTCACTTACCCGTGACTATGGCGCAGTCTATCATCTGTTAAGGAACATTGCCCACCGCATATTGAGATAAGACGTCAGCTTGGTCATGAAGATAAAGATCTGCGGCCTTACACGGGTATGTGAGGCGGAATATCTGAATAAGAACGGTGTGGATATGGCAGGGTTTGTTCTTTTCTACGAAAAGAGCAAAAGGAATATTGGCATAGATGATACCCGGGCCATAAGAGGAGAGCTTGATGACAGGATCCAAACGGTAGCAGTCACGGTGTCACCGAACCTTGATCAGGTGCGAGACATCATATCCTCCGGCTTTGATCTCATACAGATCCACGGGAGGATACCCGAAGGGTATTTTGATATAAAAGACCGCATCCCGGTTATAAAAGCCTTTAACCTTAAGGATATGGATACCTATGCAGATCATCAAAAGATCAGGGATATAGCGGGATTTGTATTTGACGCCGAGAGTCCGGGCAGCGGAAAGACCTTCGACTATAACAGGCTTTTGGACATCGAAAGAGACGAAAACCGGCTTTTCATCCTTTCAGGAGGGCTTAATGCGGATAATGTGGGCTTTGCCATAAGAAGCGTAAGACCCGACGTGGTGGATGTTTCAAGCGGGGTGGAATACGAAGAGGCAGGACGAAGGGGAAAGGATCCTGTAAGGATAGCCTCCTTCGTAAGGGCTGTCAGAGAGGCAGGATCTGAAACGATATGAGTAACGAAAAGGTGAATGAAACCGAACCCGTATCAGGCAGGGAACGGGAAAGGGTCATATTAAAAACAAGTATCATAGGCATAGCCGCAAATCTGGCCCTGGCCGCGTTTAAGGCGGTCATAGGATTTATCACGGGCTCTATTGCCATAGTGCTGGATGCGGTGAACAATACATCCGATGCGGCCAGCTCCCTTGTGACCATAATAGGCACGAAGCTGGCAGGTAAGGAGCCGGATAAGGAGCATCCCTTCGGTCACGGCAGGGCTGAGTACCTTAGCGCCATGGTGGTGTCAGTCATCATCCTGTATGCAGGTATCGCATCTCTTACGGAGTCCGTAAAGCATATACTGGATCCCACCATACCGGATTATAACGGGACATCCCTTATCATCGTTTCCGTGGCTGTGGCAGTTAAGATCATACTGGGATTGCATGTCACAAAGGCGGGAAAGAAGGCGAATTCCGACTCTCTCATTAATTCCGGCAAGGATGCACTTTTTGATTCCGTGATCTCCGCCTCCACTCTGGTGGCAGCGGTGATCTTCATATTCTCTGGCCTGTCCCTGGAAGCCTATCTTGGTGCCGTTATTTCCGTAGTGATCATAAAGTCCGGTATCGATATGCTGAAGGATACCATCTCCCAGCTCTTGGGTGAGGCCAACGATCCCGAGCTTGCCAGAAGCATTAAGGAAACGGTTGCGGGATTTCCGGATGTGGAGGGGGCATACGACCTGGTGCTGAATAACTACGGACCCGATGCATGGAGCGGGTCGATCCATATAGAGGTACCTGATACATATTCCGCATACCAGCTGGATCAGCTTATAAGGGATATCCAGACGAAGGTATACAGGGATCATAACGTGATCCTTACGGCAGTGGGAGTTTATTCCGTGAACACAAAGGACCTTGAGAGCATTGAGGCAAGGCAGAAGGTGACGGATATTGTACTCTCCCATGAATTCGTAAGGCAGATACACGGCTTCTATCTCGTAAAGGAAAGAAGATCCATGCGCTTTGACATAGTCATAAGCTTTGATGCAAAGGACAGAAAGGCAGTATATGACGAAGCGGTGGCGGATGTTCAGAAGGCCTTTCCGGATTATGAGATCCAGGCATCCATGGATACGGATTACGCGGAGAAGTAGCGGTTTGCTAACTGATCATATGAATGATATACTATATTTTGTGTGCAAAGATCTGCCATGCCACAAAGGAGGACCATATTGGAAAAGAAAAAGGTTATAGTCACTGGGTGTATGGGCCAGCTGGGACGGGCCATCGGACGGGAATTCGCGTCTGATGAGGCATACGAGCTGATCAATACCGATGTGAATGCCGATATTTCACTTGATATCACGGATATTGACAAGGTCATGGATTTCGTAAGAAATACGAAACCACAGGCAGTGATCAATTGTGCTGCATATACTGCGGTGGATAAGCAGGAGGACGACAGGGATCTTTCCATGAAGATCAATGCCATAGGACCCAGGAATCTTGCCATAGCCGCAAGGGAGGCCGGTGCAAAGCTTGTACATATCTCTACGGATTATGTATTCCCAGGAGATTCCGATCATCCCTTAAGAGAATTCGATCCCGTGGGGCCTGTGTCCGTATACGGCAGGACCAAGCTTGCCGGGGAGGAATTCGTGAAGCAGTTCTCCGTAAGGTCCTTCATCATCAGGACTGCATGGCTCTACGGAGACGGACATAATTTCGTTAAGACCATGATGAAGCTGGCGGAAAACCATGATACCCTGTCGGTGGTATCGGATCAGCTGGGGACACCTACCTCCGCCAAGGAGCTGGCAAGATGCATACATACCCTGCTCCCCACGGATAATTACGGCCTCTTCCACGGCACCTGTGAGGGAGATACCAACTGGGCCGATTTTGCCGAGGAGATATTCAGGCTCGGAGATAAGACTGTGAAGGTAGAGCATGTTACAAGTGAAGAATATGCCATGATGAATCCCCAGAGCGCAAAGCGCCCGGCATATTCCATTTTGGACAACTACATGCTGCGACTGACTGACAGCTATACCTTTGCGGACTGGCAGGAAGCACTGAAGGAATACTTCAGGGACGGATTGAAATAGGGACAACAGGATGGTTAAGGATCTGATAATACAACTGTTTTCAAACAGACTGCTCATAACCGCCGTGATCAGCTGGGCTGCGGCGCAGATCGTTAAAACAGGGATAAATGCATTCCTTACCAAATCCTTTAACCCGGAGAGACTGGTTGGATCGGGAGGTATGCCGAGTTCGCATTCGGCATTTGTTACAGGACTTGCCACGGCGGCTTTTATTCATATGGGGCCGGATTCTCCCGAATTTGCCATATGCTTTGTTATCGCCTTTGTGGTGATGTATGATGCGATGGGTGTCAGGCGTGAGACCGGAAAACAGGCAGAGCTTTTGAACCAGTTTTCGGAGATATTCAGTAAGAATTATGATGAATTCCAGACACCGGAGGAAACCCTTAAGGTACTTGTAGGACATACTCCTCTTCAGGTATTCTTCGGATTGCTGGTGGGTATAATAGTAGGGATATTACTGAGATAGATCAGGAGGTTATTATGAGAAACGTAGCATTGATAACGGGTATAGCAGGTCAGGACGGATCCTATCTTGCGGATCTGCTCCTTGAAAAGGGATATGAGGTTCATGGCATCATAAGACGCCAGTCCTCCATTAATACAGTCAGGATCGATCATCTGTATTACAACAAGGAGATAAAGGATAAGACCTTTTTCCTTCATTACGGGGATATGACGGATTCCTCCAATCTGAACCGTCTCATAGAGGAAATACAGCCTACCGAGATCTATAATCTGGCGGCACAGAGCCATGTGGGTGTATCCTTCGAGGTTCCCGAATATACGGCGGAGACCACCGGTATCGGTACTTTGAGGATACTTGACGCCATCAAAAAGACCGGAGTTAACTGCAGATTCTATCAGGCATCCACATCAGAGCTTTTCGGAGGACTGCCGGAGACCGCTCCCCAGTCCGAGACGACTCCCTTCTATCCAAAGAGTCCTTATTCCGCAGCAAAGCTTTATTCCTACTGGATCACGGTGAACTACAGGGAAGCTTACGGCGTATTTGCCAGCAACGGCATACTTTTCAATCATGAGTCGCCAAGAAGAGGAGAGACCTTCGTTACCAGAAAGATCACCAGAGCCGTATCCGAGATAGCTGCGGGCAAGATCGACAGGTTCTCCCTGGGGAATCTCAATGCCAAGAGAGACTGGGGATTTGCAGGTGATTATGTTGAGGGAATGTGGCGCATCCTGCAGCAGGATAAGCCCGGAGACTATGTTCTCTCATCCAATGAGACACATTCGGTCAGAGAATTCGTTGAGGCAGCCTTTGGCGAGATCGGAGTTGAGATCAAGTGGAGAGGAAACGGCGTCAACGAAAAGGGATATGATGCAAAGACCGGTGAGATAAGGGTGGAGGTCAATCCCAAGTACTTCCGTCCCGCCGAGGTTGAATTCCTTTGGGGTGATTCCACAAAGGCCAGGAAGGAACTTGGATGGAAGCCCAGCGTGGACTTCAAGGGTCTGGTCTCGATGATGATGGAGTCGGACATGAAGCAGATAGCCGGCATGACTCCCAGGGAATATATTGAAAAGAACCAGGAGAAGGGAAAGAAATGATAGATAAGAAAGCCAGGATATATGTGGCCGGGCACAGAGGGCTCGTGGGAAGTGCGATAGAAAGAGCCCTTGTCAGGGAAGGATATGAGAATATCATAAAAAGGACCCACGCAGAGCTCGATCTTACGGATCAGAAGGCGGTATTCGATTTCTTCGATAAGGAGAGACCGGAGTATGTGGTGCTTGCCGCAGCTCATGTGGGCGGTATCAATGCCAACCAGACAGCGCCGGCTGACTTCATATATATCAATTCGGTGATACAGTGCAATGTCATAGGCGCTGCCCACGAATATAAGGTAAAGAAACTCCTGTTTTTGGGATCGTCATGCATATATCCCAGGATGGCTAAGCAGCCCATTACGGAGTCGGAGCTCCTTACAGGACCTTTGGAAAAGACCAATGAGGGCTATGCCATAGCCAAGATCTCGGGACTGATGATGTGCAGGTTCTTCAAACAACAGTACGGAGATAATTTTATCTCATGCATGCCTACGAACCTCTACGGCCCCAACGACAATTTCAACCTTACCAGCTCCCATGTGCTGCCGGCGCTGATCAGAAAGTTCGACGACGCCAAAGAAAGCGGAGCGGATCATGTTACCCTGTGGGGAACGGGAGCACCCTTGAGGGAATTCCTGTATGTAGACGATATGGCTGATGCCTGTGTATTCCTCCTGCAGAATTATGACGGAGAGGAGCACGTGAATATAGGTACCGGACGGGAGATCACCATCAAGGAGCTTGCGGATCTGGTACGTGAGATCGTGGGTTATGAGGGTGAGATAGTATGGGATGACAGCATGCCCGACGGAACCCCCAGAAAGCTTTTGGACGTTTCCAAGCTTCACGATCTTGGCTGGAAGGAAAAGGTTTCCCTGAAGGAAGGGATACGCCTGGCTTATGACTGGTACAAGAGTCAGGATAAAGGAGAACTCAAGCTTTGATAGCAGCTGTTATGCTCGCAGGGCTTACTCTTTTCCTGCTTGACAGGAAATGGACAAGGACGGTACTTACGGTCTGCCTGCCGGTATTCATAATACTGTTCTTTGTGCCGACGGTGAGGGAGGCTGTGGGATATGCCTTTCTGTCAGGCATGACGATACTTTGCCTTACCCCGGCTATGGGATATGCGGCGGAAAGGATGAAACAGACGGACACTGCAGTGTCCGGGGAGGACGATATCTTGGATAATAAAACAAAATGGCGATTAATCATTGCGGGATACGTGATCTTTATTTTATTTGCCATCTTTTCCGTGATATCCATCATAAGGCTTAATTCAAAGATAAATACCCTATACGGTTTTACACAGGATCTGGAACAGCGCATCGAGGAAGTGAATAAATGACAGGGGCTTTTTTTGGAGTACTGTTCATAGGATTGAATCTGATATTGTACTTTATGTTCGGGGCGCTTTTTATGCCATCGGGAAAGAGGGAGCCGAGTCTTACAAGGACGGTTTTTACAGGCTTCTTTTTTTATTATCTCCTTTTTACGGTCGTATGCATACCCGTGACCTTAAGATGGAGGCCTCTCCACGTGCTGACAAGGCTGTGGCTTGGGGCAGTCATACTGGTCATACTCATAGCTGCGGTAAGACTTGTGATCATACGCAACAGGCTTATCACATGTATAAAAAAGGCATTTATGAGGAGCGGACGGGATATGGCCCTTATGCTCCTTGTGGCAGTGATGGTCATGGCCTTTATGGCCATTGTGCTTTTTAATTACCAGTTCACACTGGATGCCTCCTTCTATGTGGGGAATGTCACCACATCCATAACGACGGATACTCTGAACATATATGATCCCTTTACGGGAAACTGGCTGGATCACTTCGAGATGAGGTATTTCTTTGCGACCTTCCCTATGAATGATGCTGTATTCTGCGATCTTCTGGGGATCCATCCTCTCATCTGGTGCAAGATAACCATGTCCGGGACAGCTCTTGTCCTCAGTGCCATGGTGCTGTACATGATATCAGTGAGACTGTTTGATAATGACATGAAAAAGACTGCGATCTTCATGTTCTTTTCTCTCCTTGCCGATTTTTACATGATCACCATATATACCACTGCGGCCTTTATCACCACCAGGACCTATGAGGGCAAGGCCCTGCTGGGAAACGTGGTGCTGCCGGGGATCATTTACATATATATGCTTCTGTTGGATGACGTTGATGATATGGCAAACTGGATGCTGCTCCTGCTCCTGGCCCTGGGATCCCCGGTGCTTTCAAGCTCGGCAAACATGCTGGTGCCGGCCATGATAGGGGTGACAATCCTGCCCCTGTGTATCATCAGGAAGAATATAAAAGTCATACCCAGATCGCTGATATGCATGATGCCGGGTGTGGCCCTGACCCTTATGTATGTGGCATATGTAAAGGGAATGTTCGTATTCTACACTTATCCGAGGTGAGGTATGCAGAGTCTTAACATATCAGAATCCGGATTCGGATACATATTCAAATGCATAGGGCTCTACTATGAGGGGAACTTCTATTTTCTCCTGTATCTTGCTGCACTGGCCTTTATATTCGTCAAGGGCGGCAGGAGGATGAAGGAGGTCTTCATACCCCAGTTCATCGTCATGGTGCTCACGGTATATAATCCTCTGTTTCCCGTGGCGCTGAATTCCTTATTTGACGTGAACAAAGAGTATTACAGATTCCTCTGGATGGCCCCGGTGGTGATAGCCATGTCCGCGGTATCGGTCATGCTCATAACCGGATATACAAAGGATATGATCAGGGGATGCGGCCTGTTTTTATTCATAGCGTGCGTTTTTATAGCCTGCGGCAGCTTCCTGTATAAGGAGGGATATATAATATCACCCAATATTTATCACATGCCAACAGAGATACCTGAGGTATCGAGGATCATACATGAGGATTCCGACAGGGAGTATCCCAGAGCCCTGTTTGAATATGATTACAACATGCTCATAAGACAGTATGACGGCAGGATACTTTTATCCTGTGACCGGGAGGCATATCTGAATGCCATATCCGGGAATCTTGATTACATGAAGGCCATGGAGTCCGAGGATGATCAGGACAGACTCCTTGCAGCCATAGCATTGAATATCAGGCTGCCTGAGGATGTGTTTAAGGAGAGTCTTGAGAGGACCGATACGGAATATGTTGTGGTGACCACCGGAAACGAGATCACAGGATATCTGAAGGGACTTGGATTTAAGGAGGTTGGCAGGACAGCCAATCATACGGTGCTCCATTATGATCTTAAAGAGGAACCGGAATTTGAATTAGCGGATTACAGTGAGGTATGGTCTTTAACACCTCAGTTATACGACAGACTTATATGATATTAACGATCTTTACACCGACCTATAACAGAAAAGACAGACTTTTACGGGCCTATGAAAGCCTTAAGGCACAAAGTGTCAGGGATTTCATATGGATCATAGTGGATGACGGCTCGGATGACGGCACCGGGGAAGAGGTGGAGCGTCTGATGAGAGAGGCCCCCTTCGAGATAAGGTATCATAGGCAGGAGAACGGCGGCAAGATGCGGGCACATAACAGAGGGGTTATGATGTGCGATACCGAGGCCTTTCTGTGTCTTGATTCCGATGATCATTTGTCACAGGGAGCGGTGAATGATATATTGGATGGATGGAATAAGATCAGAGATGATGAAAGATATGCGGGTATCATCGCCTATAAGGGTGAGAGTGAGGATAAGGTGATATACGGGAACCATTTCCCGGATACAGAGGATTCCTCCTTCAGGGAGCTGTACAGGAAGGGCTTTAAGGGGGAGACCACTCTGGTGCTTCGCACAGACCTTTTGAAGGCAAATCTCTTTCCTGAGATCGAGGGCGAGAAATACGTGCCCGAGGATGTTGTATATGACAGGATAGACGAGGGGCATATCTTCAAGGTGATGGACAGGATATTTACGGTATGCGAGCTGGTAGACGAAGGCCTTACCGACAGGGCGGATAAGCTTAGGCATGAGGCCCCTACGGGATGGTTCATCTATTATTATCAGAGAGCAGCATCCTGGCCCTTCGGTATCATGAAGATCAAATTCGCATCTCATTATCTGAGATTTGAGAAGCTTGTGGATAAGGAATACAGGGAGCACTATGCGCTTGGGACGGGTATAAGGCTTATGGGATATCCCGGGGCACTTGCCCTTGGTCTTTTTGGAAAGTTGTGACAGGATGAATAATTCGGAAGCCCTTCGCAGACTGTATGTACTGGTGACGGCCGCCATCATTACGGTTTTTGAGACAGCAGTCGCGATCTTCATCATGAACAGATTCTATAATGCACAGTTTCGAACGATGCTTTACTTAAGAGGACATATCCTCATGGCAGGCATCTACATCGTCATGCTCATTTTCATGGGACGAGTCTTCGGAGGACTTTCCGTCGGGATAAGGAAAAACACGGAAGTGGTATTCTCTCATTTCTTTACCTTACTCTTCGTGGATTTCTCGTTCTATGTACTGCTGGTGCTCCTGTCCCTGAAATTCCCGGATCCGAGCCAGCTCCTTTTAGGAGCGCTCATCCAGTATGCAGTGGCCTGTGCCATCATATCTATCCTTGGGAATCTGTACAGGAGGCTGTTCAAGCCCTATGAGCTTCTCATAATATACGGCAATGAATCCGTCAATGACTTTATGTCAAAGCTTGATACAAGACGGGACAGGTTCCATATCAGGGATGCGATATCCTCTTCAGGCAGCGAAGAAGAACTCAGGGCCGCCATAGACGCAAATAATACGGTCATGCTGGTGGATATACCCGCCGAGAAGAGGAATAAGATATTCAAGTACTGCTACGAGAACAGTAAGAGGCTCTATGTGATGCCCAAGATATCCGATATAATCCTGAACGGGGCTACGCCCATAAACATGTTCGACACACCCCTCCTTTTCACTGATGCAAATCCCTTCGAATACGAGGAGAGGGTGATAAAGAGGGCCTGGGACATACTGTTTTCACTTTTCCTTATCATCCTGCTGTCTCCCATCATGCTCATAACCGCTGCGGCCATAAAGATAAGCGATGGGGGTCCCGTATTTTACAGGCAGGTCAGATGTACCAAGAACGGACGGAGGTTCAATATCCTGAAGTTCCGCTCCATGATCGTGGATGCCGAAAAGGCAGGAAAGGCCATGCTTGCCACCGAGAATGATCCCAGGATAACGAAGGTGGGAAGGATCATCAGGAAATGCCGTATAGACGAGCTTCCTCAGCTCATAAACGTGCTGGTGGGAGATATGTCCTTTGTGGGGCCCAGACCCGAGCGGCCGGAATTCATAGAGAAGTATATGGAGGAAATGCCCGAATTCTCTTACAGGATGAAGATCAGGGCAGGCATCACGGGATATGCCCAGTTATACGGGAAGTATAATACAAAACCTTATGACAAGCTGAAATTCGACCTCTATTACATGGAGCAGTTTTCCATAGGCCTTGATATCAAGCTCATGATACTGACCATCAAGATCCTCTTTATGAAGGAGAGTACAGAGGGCTTTTCGGAAAGGAAAGATGCCTGATGGTCTCGGTGGTGATACCTGTATACAACTGTGAAGCCTATATCGAAGAGACCTTAAGCTCCATAGAGGCTCAGGACTATAAGGATATAGAGGTCATAGCAGTAAATGACGGATCCTCGGACGGATCCGCAGGCAGGATCCTGGATTATGTAAACCATCATAATCTAAAGGTCACTCTTCTTGACAACAGATATAAAAAGGGGGTGGCAGGTGCCAGAAATACCGGTATCGATGAGGCATCGGGGGACTATATCGCCTTTATTGACGCAGATGACAGCTGGAGGAGTGATAAGGTATCCCGTCAGGTTGAGTTCATGACAAGCCATGGGGCTGCTTTTTCCTTTACGGGATATGAATTTGCGGATAAGGATCTGACCCCTCTGGGTAAGGTGGTGCACGTGCCGGAGAAGATCGATTACAGGCATGCCCTGAAGAACACTACCATATTTACCAGCACAGTCATGTTTGATATGGAAAAGCTCTCAAGGGAGGATATATATTTCCCGGATACGGATTCGGAGGATACGGCCAACTGGTGGAAGATACTTAAAAAGGTACCTTATGCATACGGCCTTGACGAGATCCTCACCTTGTACAGAAGGAGCGAGGGAACTCTGTCCTCCAATAAGCTGGCGGCGGTGAAAAAGATCTGGAGGCTGTATCGCAGGGTTGAGAAGCTGCCACTTTTTTATTCGGCATACTGCTTTGTCTGCTACGCCGCAAGAGCGGTAAAAAGGAGGCTCTGATGGAGGTTCTGTTGTCCGTGATGTGCGACGGGGATCCCGCCTCATATATAGAGAAACTGAATATCCGCTCGGATGCCGTCATAGTGAATCAGTGCGACAGGCATGATGACAGGACTGAGATGATAGACGGCTTAAGGATAAGGATCGCGGAGAGGCGGGAGAGAGGCCTTTCAAGATCCAGGAACCTGGCCCTGTCTCTGGCACAGGACGATATATGCATATTCTGCGATAATGACATAAGATATGAGGATGACGCAAAGGATAAGGTAAATGCCGCTTTTTTACGGCATCCCCATGCCGGGGTCATATGCTTTTTCATAGAGAGGGAGGAGAGAAAGGCCCCGATCAGGAAAAACGAAGGCAGGATGGGAGATGTGGTACGTTTTCGCATATTTTCCCCGGAGATAGCGATATCAAGGAAGCATATAGGGGATCTGCGGCTTAACGAGGATTTCGGAGCCGGCGGGAAATATCTCATGGGTGAAGAGAACATCTTTCTCTTTGAGGCCAAAAGGCGAAAGATCGAGAGCATATATGTGCCCTTGAGGATAGCGAAGACCCTGCCCAATGAATCCAGCTGGTTTAAGGGCTATGACAGAAAATTCTTCCATGACAGGGGAGCGGGATACGAAGCAATGGCTAAGAACATGTGGTATCCTTATGCGTGGCAGTTCATCATAAGAAAGAGAGGGCTGTACCGGAAGGAGATATCCATGTTGGAAGCATATAAGGCGATGTGCGATGGCAGGAAAGAATACAAAAAAGATACTCATAATAGGTGACTATTACAGTAAGACAGGGCCCGCCCTGGTCACGAAATATTATATAGACAATCTTAAGGATGAAGCTTCATATATCAGGTCCACGGGGAAGCTGTCAAGGTTCTTCGAGATCCTCTTTAAGGTGCCGAAGTCCTCTGTACTCTTTATCTCCGGACATTCGAAGCAGAACATATACGCCATGAGGCTTGGCAGGCTTTTTGGCATCAAGAGTGCCTATCTCATGCACGGTGCCGTGGAATATGAGAATAAGATCAATCATGCCGAGGATCCTGTCATGGCATCCGACGAGCATAAGATGATGGAACTCTGTGACCTTATACTGGCGGTATCCAGGCAGTTTGAGGAATGGATAAAGAAGAATTATCCCGAGTATGAGAATAAAACCTCCCATCTGACCAACGGCATCGACTGGGATCTGATAGTTGAGCGCTCCACTGCGGATGAGAGGGATCCAAACGGCATCATCTCCGTAGGAGGAGGCATGCCAAGGAAGAGGATACTTAATATCTGCAAGGCCATCAGCATACTTAACGAAGGCGGCAGGAGCATCACCCTGACGGTAGCGGGAGATAAGGGAGAGGACAGCGAAGCCATAAGAAGCTATCCCTTTGTAAAGGATCTGGGGATCATATCCCATGAAGAGCTGATGAAGGAGTTTCACAAGCATAAGCTTTTCATACAGAACTCCGTTTTTGAAACCTTCGGGCTTGCTCCCGTAGAGGCCCTGCTGTCGGATGCGGACGTACTCATATCCGGAAAATGCGGATCCTTAAGCGTCATAAAGAATACGGAGAGCGAGGATATAATACAGGATCCGGATGATATACAGGAGCTTGTACAAAAGATCGGATATATGCTGGAGAATGATAATCATACCAGGCTAATAGTGAACCTGGACAAGGAAAACACATCATGGAAGAAAAGGTCCAAAGAGCTTTTGACGATACTTCAGTCCCTGATGGGATAAGATCGAAACTGAACTGGATACCCATCATCATCATGATGATATTCTTCGGAGGTACATGGGTATCTCCCATGTTTTATCACGTGACCGAAAGATATAATTCCCTTATCATATTCGGGGCCCTTGCCATGCTCTTCTTCATCAATATCCGCTGGATAGATAGGATCAGGGGAAGGGATTACGTACTGTATGCAACGGTGCTGGCTCTTATCTTAGCCACTGTCAATCTCTTCATAATAGGCTCCAATAAGGGATGCATCCTTATCATCACGGATTTCCTCCTGCTTTTGTACATGGCGCCCTATCTGTCATTTACAAAGCTCCAGTACAGGACTCTCGCGGTTTTCTTCCTCATGATGTACGGAGTATGGTTCTTTCACGATATGGAATTCTCATATAATACCAACACCGGAGCCACATATACGGTATTTTCGTATTTTGCGGCCCTGATCCTGCTGACCTTCATAGCAAAGAAGAAGGAGATACTGGGATTTTTCCTGGTACTGACCATGCTGAGGACAGGGACCCTTGTTATGTGGCATCTTGCAAGAGGAGCCTTCATGGCCCTGTCCTTCTTTGTCTGCTTCTGGGTGCTCTTTTATTTCATAAGGCCAAAAGAGCATAAGAGGCTCTACACCTTCTTATGCATATTTGCGGTATTCGGGTCCCTGCTTTTCGTGTGGGCCTACGTATCCATGGCAAAAACGGGCTTCAATGCCCAGATGCCCTTCTTTTACAAGAATATCTTCTCCGGCAGGGAGGATATATGGCTTGAGGTGTGGAATATGATGAAGGAGAAGCCCCTCACCGGCATAGGCTCGGGGTTCGAGCTGGAGAGCTTCTTTGAATACAATATGCACAATGCCATGTATGATATCCTCATAGTCCACGGAGTGCTTGTGTTCCTGCTGTCAGCCTTTGTCATAATCTCAAGGCTCATGCTCATGAGGGATCATATAATGAAGGACACCTATACCCATATCGCGGGGGCAGCCATATTTGCCATTTTCTTCGAATCCTTTATAGATATGGATCTGATGTGGGCAGATTACACACCCGTTCTGCTCTTCCTGTTGATGACCACCTTTAGTTTACATAATCTCGGGGAAGAGAAGAAATGAACAGGGCGGGATACCTACTTAAGAACATGTCTCTTTTCACTGTGAGCAATATGGCATCAAAGCTCATAGTTTTTCTTCTGGTACCCTTTTATACCAATGTCCTCACAGAAGGGGAGTATGGCATCGCCGATGTGATGCAGGCCTCGCTTTTGCTGCTGGTTCCGCTGCTTTCCATCAATGCAGGGGAAGCTGCACTGCGTTTCGGTATAGAGGAGGAATACAAACGTGGGGCCATATTCAAGAGTGGTATGAAGCATGTCTTAACCTCGGTTTTTGCTGTGGTTCTGGTATGTGCCGGCCTGTCCTATACGGTATTTTCGGGAGAAATAAGGACGTATTTCCTGTTCTTTGCCTTACTTTACGCATGTAATGCCTTCTATGAATTCATGCTCCTGTATACCCAGGGATGTGAGAAGGTCCAGATTATGGTAACCGGTTCGGTGTTCTGCACTGCAGTGACGGTAATATCCAATCTGATACTACTGCTTGTGGTCAGGATGGGTCTGTACGGCTATATTTTGTCACAGGTGGTTGCATACTTTCTTGCAGGAATTTTGATGTTATGTCTACTTGGCGCCGGAAGTCTCCTGCGGTCCGATGAGGATATGCTCCTGAAACGTGAGATGACAAAATACGGCAGGGGGATGCTTTTATATTCCACAGCCTCCTGGGCCAATAATGCAATAGACAGGTACTTCATCCTTTTCATGCAGGGAACCGAGCAGAACGGACTGTATGGGGCAGCCTACAAGATACCTGCCATCCTTACGGTATTTCAGAGGATATTTGCCCAGAGCTTTCAGATGTCTGCTACAAAGAATTACAAGGAGGAGGACAGCGGAGCCTTTTTCGGCTCCCTCTACGAGCTCTACAATGGGGTCATGCTTACCGGCTGTGCCTTCCTGCTGCTGATCTTAAAGCCTCTGTCTGCCTTTATGTTCAGAAAGGGGTTCATAGAGGCATGGATCATGGTGCCGCCCCTTCTCATATCGGTTATCTTCGGAGCACTGGAGGGATATCTGGGATCCATATGCTTGGCCCACAAGGACGGTAAGAGTATGGGGATAGCCACAGGAGTGGGGGCGTTGGTTAACATAATTTTCAATTATCTGGGGATCATGGTCTTCGGTACCATAGGTGCGGCATATGCCACATTGATATCCTATTTCACCATGTTTGTCATCGCCTATGGCATGGTTTCGAAGCATGTGAGGCTCGAGGTTAACATAAAACGAGATGCCCTGGGGTATTTCCTTATATTCTGCGCCGGCTTCATCACCATGTACGGCGGAGATATAGCATATTTTGCGGATATGCTTATAATGGTGTTTATCATGATACTGTACAGGGACAGGATCATCTTTATCAAGGAGAAGCTTGGGATTGGACGCGATAAGGAAGTATAGGGAGCACATATTCTGTGCTCTTGTGACCTATATGGTGGCAACTTCATTCATAAACCAGACGGTATATGCGGTGACGGGAGTCGTTGCCTCACTGGTGGTCTTTGTGATCCTTGGTATGATCACCCTTCCGGAGCTCCACGATAGTTATGTAAACTTAGATAAGGATCTGATCCTTCTGACTGTAACCGTTATAGTTACGGCAGTCTGTGCGATCCTTGCAGGTTCAAACCTGGGGGCCATACTGATACCTGCGGATATGGCCATGATAGGATATGCGTCAAAGAAGATAAGGCTTTCCAAAAGATCCGTCGTGTATATATCATTCATATTCGCAGCCCTTGTGATACTGTGGTATTCCCATGTGAGATGGTCCTACAATTTTAATATGGCAGGCTTTACCTTCATGCTCATGAGCTACTTTGCCATGATACTTTACGAAGAAAAAGAGCTTGAACACAGGAGGTTCATATCCATCTTCACCTTCCTTACGGCTTTTATACTGTCAACTCTGTATCATTCCAGAACAGCCATGTTCGGGATGCTGGCCTTTTTGCTGATCTGCCTGCTCTTTGACAGGATGATGGCCCATAAATGGCTGTATTGGCTGATCTTTGCCCTGGCGACCCTGGGGCAGGTGCTGTTTACCAGATTATATATGATAATGTCTGAGGTATTCGGCAACCGGGTGGTGCTTTATAAGGATATATTCTCCGGCAGACAGGAGATATGGGGAGAATTATGGGAGGCCTTCCTGAAAACCCCCTTTACGGGGATCGGCTCGGCTTATGATCTTAAGAGCATAGACATATTTGAGGTTCACAACGGGCTTTTCGATATACTCTGTGTACACGGGGTCATAGTATTCGCCCTCGTGATAGTCATTCTTGTCAGATTGTTTTCAGCCGTTTACGGTTCAAAATCAAAGACTGCTGTCTGTGCCGCATATTCCATGCTCTTTGCTTCCTTCTTTGAAAACTTCTTCATAGTCCCGCCCTATAACCTGCTCTTCATGTGCTTCATAGTGTTTGCCATGAGTGAAGGTCATGAGATTGTAAAAGGCATCAAGTGATGGTATAATCAGATGTTACGTTATACTATATTTAGATATCAGGGTGTGATCCGGTAATGAACGATAACGGTTTCAACAGGCAGCTTTTTGTCAGAAGGACTGCCCTTATCATATTTGATATCCTTGCCGTGATGGCTTCATCGGCGCTGGGACTCCTCATGCGCTTTGATATGAGCTATTCGCAGCTTTCGGGTACCTACGGCGGACTTACGTGGGTGGACAATATATGGAAATATATGCCTGTCTCACTGATCTCCACCATCATCATATTCTATATTTTCCATATGTATCAGAGCTTGTGGACCTATGCGGGATTATCCGAGATGGGATCCCTCATCGCCTCCTGCATAACCTCGGGAGTCGCCCAGTTCGTGGGGATGCGGTTCATATTCGGCTTTACCATGCCCAGAAGCTTTTATTTCCAATATGTGATGTGGCTGGTGATCTTCGTGGGATTATCCAGGTTCGCATACAGGCTCTTCAGGACCTTTGTCCAGAAAAGGACGGAGAATGCCAGAAACGTCAATGTCATGGTGATCGGAGCCGGAGAAGCCGGCAATTCCCTTATCAGGGAGATGAATACAAGCAGATATATCCAGAAGGCGGTATGCTGCGTCATAGATGACGATCCTGCAAAGCAGGGAGCCTATATCCACGGAGTGAAGGTGGTGGGAGGCAGGCATGTCATAGCTGAGGCTGCCGCAAAGTATGATATAGATGAGATAATAGTCGCCCTGCCCTCGGCATCCAGGAAGGATGTGAGGGAGATAATCGATCTGTGCCAGGAGACGAAGTGCGATCTGAAGACCCTTCCCGGCATATATCAGCTGGTGAACGGTGAGGTCTCCGTATCACAGCTTCGTAAGGTGGACGTGACAGACCTTCTGGGCCGTGAGCCCGTAAGGATCGATCTGGATTCCGTATTGCAATACGTAAAGGACAAGGTGGTGCTGGTCACCGGAGGCGGAGGCACCATAGGATCGGAGCTTTGCA
Organism: uncultured Lachnospiraceae bacterium; assembly: GCA_946616305.1. GTDB lineage: Bacteria > Bacillota > Clostridia > Lachnospirales > Lachnospiraceae > NK4A144. Next base: position 25,343 of record CAMOIV010000018.1, read on the forward strand.
GACAGATAGTGACCCATAAGCCCAAGCTTCTCATCATCTTCGATATATATGAGAACAATGCATATGACGTACAGCAGGAGCTTCGGATGAAGTATCCGGATTTCTGCGTGGACCATCTGCTGGTACTCATAGGATCTGTGCGTAATACAGCCAGAGTGGAGGATGTATTTGAGAGATATCATCCGGATATCGTATATCATGCCGCAGCCCATAAGCATGTGCCCTTGATGGAGATATCCCCCAACGAGGCCATCAAGAACAACGTCATGGGAACCTGGAAGGTGTGCGAGGCCGCATATAAATACAAGGCAGACAGGTTCGTGCTCATATCCACGGATAAGGCAGTGAATCC
>CAMOIV010000019.1 GCA_946616305.1 uncultured Lachnospiraceae bacterium
CTTCAAGTTAATAATAACACTCTACCACAAGCCTTACAATTATCAAAGAGTCGATTTAATGCAACCGTTTCCGTAGTCTGTGGTCAAGTCACGACTTAGTGTTTGGCATACACGGCGCCTACCTCCCTTAGTCTTTGGTTGACCTCTGAGGTGACATCCTTTGTCTTAACAAGATTTACATATTTTGTAACATAGGCGTCCAGCTTTTTTCTGAATTCCTTCGCATCTATGGTACCGCCCTCTATCCCCGACAGTCCCTTTTCCCAGCTTGCGGTCATCTTGGGTTCCAGCATGAGAGGCAGTGTCATGAGTACTATCTCATATATCATCTCACCCATGTAGGTCGGAGTCAGCACCTGTGTCTTCTTGTTGAGCTTTAGATAGTTTGTCTTTATCAGCTTTTCTATGATTCCCGCTCTGGTGGCGGAGGTACCTATACCGGCACCCTTTATCTGCTCTCTTAATTCCTCATCCTCTATAAGCTGTCCCGCATTTTCCATGGCAAGCACCATGGAGCCTGAGGTGTATCTTTTGGGAGGAGTGGTCTTGCCTTCCTTGATCTCGAAGGATCTGATATCCACAATATCCCCTTTTCTCAGGGAGGTCAGAAGACTCAGAAGCTCCGCGCTGTCGGACACTTCATCCTCATCGCCCCGGGACTTTTCTTCGTCTTTATCGTCCTTATTCTTCTGCTTGTCCTGACCCGTGATCTCGTAAAAACCGGGTTCTTTCAGAACCTTAACATTGGTATAAAACTTTTCTCTTCCTACCTGTGTCACAAGCTGTACCTTTTCGAATACGGCCGGTGGGTAGAATATGGAAAGGAATCTCCTAACGATCATGTCATAGACCTGCTTCTGCAGTTCCGTAAGGGAATTAAGCCTTGAAACATCTCCGGTAGGAATGATGGCATAGTGATCCGTAACCTTGGAATCATCCACATACTGTGATCCTGCAAGGCCTTCATAAAGCTTTTCGTCCCTGATCCTTAATACAAAATCCTTTACGGGAGTATATCTGTACAGTCCTCCCAGATTCTTTGTGATCTCCCCGGCAACGGCAGTAGTCAATACTCTCGCATCCGTCCTGGGGTATGTGGTAAGCCTTGCCTCATACAGAGTCTGGGCTATGTCAAGAGTCTGGTCCGGGCTTATCTTGAACCTTTTACTGCAGGAGGCCTGAAGCTCTGCCAGGTTAAAAAGAAGAGGCGGTTTTTTCTTCTCATCCTTCCTATCAACCTTAAAGATCATTCCGCTGTGGAATTCACTTAAGGATGAGATGAGCTCCTTTGCATCCTTTTCCTCCCTGAATCCCTTTTCGGAATAAAGAAGGGGAGACTCGAAGTATTCGGAACCCTTGACAGCCTTCCATTCCCCCGTAAATTCAGCATCGTTCTTCCCAAGACGGGCATTTATACGGTAAAAGGGAGTCTCTGTAAAGCTCCTTATCTCCCTCTCTCTTCTTACCACCATCCCCAACACACAGGACATGACGCGGCCTACTGCTATGGCAGAGTATTTCTTTGTCTGACAGGCATCATTCAGCATCCTGCCGTATTTCACGGAAAGAGCTCTGGAGAAATTGATACCCATGGCATAGTCCTCTATGCCCCGCATAATCCCGGCATCGGCTATATTCCTGTATGCCTCGTAGGGCTTTGCTTCGCTGATGCCCCGCTTTATCTCATCCTCGGTGGTGGAGTCTATCCATACTCGCTTTTCCACCATTCCTTCTCTGACGCCGCCCTGCATGCGGATCAGTTCCTCTATGACCTGTCCCTCGCGTCCGGAGTCCCCTGCCCACAGAACTTCCGATATATCCGTCCTGTGGAGGCATTTATTTACGATATCATATTGTTTTTTGGATGAAGGTATGACAGCGTATCTGTATACTCCCGGGAGAAAGGGCAGATCCTTAAGATTCCATTTCTTATATCTCTCATCGTAGGCATCAGGATAAGACATCTCTACGAGATGTCCATAGCACCAGGTTATCACATAGGAATCGTTTTCGATGAGTCCCGCTCCCTTGCCGCTGACATTTAGTATGGACGCGTAGTCCCTTGCCACGGAAGGCTTTTCTGTTATGATAAGGATCTTCCCCAAACCTTAAATCCCTGAAGATCAGCGCCCTGTTATAAATCCCTTGGCGTGCAAAAGCTCGGCTCCCAAAACGGCGCCGCCAGCGGCTCCTCTGATGGTATTATGCGAAAGGCCCACAAACTTATAATCAAAGAGAGTGTCCTCTCTGAGTCTTCCGACCGATATGCCGAAGCCTCTTTCATAGTCCACATCAAGAGTGACCTGAGGTCTGTTGTCGTCGGTCAGATATTGTATGAACTGCTTGGGTGCGGAAGGAAGCTTAAGCCTCTGGGGCTCTCCCTCATAAGAAACCATAAGATCTATAAGCTCTTCCTTGGTGGGCTTCTTTTCGAAATCAATGAAAACGGATGCAGTATGTCCGTTAAGCACAGGAACCCTTATGCACTGGGAAGTGATGATAGGGCCCTCTGCCGGTATTATCTCCTTCTTCTCATGATCTATATGACCGTAGATCTTAAGGGGCTCCTTTTCGCTCTTCTCCTCTTCCCCGCCGATGTAGGGTATTACATTGCCTTCCATCTCCGGCCAGTCCTTAAAGGTCTTGCCTGCTCCCGAGATAGCCTGATAGGTGGATACCACCACTCTCTTGGGGCCGAATTCCCTCCATATATATATCAGAGGTGCATATGACTGTATGGAACAGTTGGGCTTTACGGCTATAAAACCTCTGCTGGTATTGAGTCTCTTCTTCTGATACTCGATGATATCGGTATGCTCCGGATTGATCTCCGGGATCAGCATGGGAACATCGGGAGTCCATCTGTGGGCCGAATTATTGGATACCACGGGGACCTCTGCCTTTGCATATTCCTCCTCTATGGCTCTTATCTCATCCTTTGACATATCAACAGCGGAGAAGCAAAGGTCCACGTCCTGTGCCACTTCCTTAACATCCGCTACATTTTTAACTACTATATTCTTAACTTTTTCCGGCATGGGGGTATCGAGCTTCCATCTGGATCCCACCGCTTCCTCATAGGTCTTCCCTGCCGACCTTGGGCTTGCCGCTATGGTCTTAACCTCGAACCAGGGATGATCCTCCAGCAGAGATATGAATCTCTGTCCCACCATTCCGGTACCGCCAAGTATCGCTGCCTTAAGTTTTTCCATAATATCACTCCTCTCCTCTTATCTTATTGATAAGACTTACCTTTCCTTCTTAAGATAACCTCTGTAGTACTCTATCTCCTCTTTCATCCTCTCACTTCCGGGCGCTCCCTTTGTGAGCCTTTTATCCACACAGGTCTTAAGAGAGATGGCATCATATATATCATTATCGAACAGTTCGCTCTCTTCCCTTAATTCCTCAAGCGAAAGATCGTCAATGGCTATGCCCTTGTCTATGCATCTCAATACAAGTCTTCCCACAACAGAATGGGCATCACGGAAAGGAAGCCCTTTCTTTACAAGGTAGTCTGCCGCATCCGTGGCATTCGTAAAGCCTTTCTTCGCACTTTGCTCCATGATCTCCTTGTTAAAGGTAATGGTATCAAGCATCCCCGTGAATTCCCTGACACAGTTCGTCACATTTTCCATGGCATCAAAGGCTGCTTCCTTGTCCTCCTGCATATCCTTGTCATAAGCAAGAGGTATGCCCTTCATGGTCGTAAGCAATGACATCAGAGAACCGTATACCCTTCCTGTCTTGCCTCTGCAAAGCTCCGCAATATCAGGATTCTTTTTCTGAGGCATAATGGACGAGCCGGTACTGTATCTGTCATCTATCTCTACGAAACGGTACTCATTGGAATTCCATATGATGATCTCCTCACTGAATCTTGAAAGGTGCATCATTATGATGGAAAGGGCTGACAGTGTCTCAATAAGGTAATCTCTGTCAGACACTGAATCCATTGAATTCCTTGTAGGTCCATGCTTAAAGCCCAAAAGATCGGCTGTCATGTCTCTGTCCAGGGGATATGTGGTGCCTGCGAGAGCTCCCGATCCCAGCGGGCAGTAGTCCATCCTGTCAAGAATATCAAAAAGCCTGTCCCTGTCCCTGATGAACATCTCAAAATATGCTCCCAGATGATGCGCAAGGGTCACGGGCTGTGCCTTCTGCAGATGAGTAAAGCCCGGCATGAAGGTTTCAAGATTTTGCTCCATTATCCCAAGGAGCGTCTCCTGCAGAGCCTTTAGGCCGTCATCTAAAATCAGGATCCTGTTTCTGGTATAGAGCTTCATGTCAAGGGCTACCTGATCATTCCTTGACCTGCCTGTATGAAGTCTCTTACCTGCATCACCTATGCGTTCGGTCAGGGCACTCTCGATGAAGCTGTGGATATCCTCAGCCTCTTCCGAGATCTCAAGCCTTCCCTCATCTATATCCTTCAATATGGAATCAAGACCTGAAATGATCAGATCCGCATCACCGGCGGGTATGATACCGCATTTCCCAAGCATCCTGGCATGAGCCATGGAGCCTTCGATATCCTCCCGGTACATATTCCTGTCAAAAAAAACGGACTGGTTGAAACGGTATGCGGATGAGTCCGTAGCCTCCGTGAACCGTCCTCCCCACAGATTGGCCATTGCTACTCTCCTCTGATAACGAGTGATGTCCCGATGAGCATTGCAACTCCCAGCGCTACAGCAGGGAGCAGCTTTGTGATAGCGCCTACTATAAGCAGCAGCGCTGAGATAAGTATGGGTACGAACCCCGGAAAATTCGCCAGAAGAAAGCCCATGGCAGTGCAGATAACAAGAACGACTATATATACAAGAAGAGTCATTTCCAGTTCCTTCACGCCAAAAATGAGCGCTATGACGAAAAGCGCTCCGAGGGATATGAATCCTATGGTAGACTTCGAGAATGCCCCGAAAACGAGATCATCATCTCTCCTTCTCTTTGCAGGAGCCTTTCTCTGCGGTCTGGGACGCTCTGCAGGTGCGGCTCCTCTAACAGGTCCGGCCCCGCCCACATGGGTTATCACGTCCGTTCTTTCCGGTGGAACTCGTTTTATATCCAAAGATCTTCCTCCAAATCAATACCAGACGGTACTCTTGGTAATGGTATCAACTATCCTGTCAATGAGATTCTGTGTCTTAGGCATAGAATCTTCTTCATTCTTAAGGCACTCATTTATCGTCATGCAGGCATCAGTATATATATCATCAAGAGTATGAAGCCTTTTTGACAGGCAGAACAGGATACTCTTGATCTTATCCGGATGATCCCTGAAATAACCGATAAATTCACTCTCATCTATTCTTTCAAGTTCCATATCGGAATCAGCCACTACCGTAGCTGTCCTGGGTGCCTGACTGATGAGAGCCATCTCGCCGATATATCCCGAATCGATGATGCCAAGCTTCTTTCTGTCTGCAGCCAGATAATCCTTATATACTGAAGCAGAACCGTCTATGACCCTGTACATGAAGAATTCCACATTTCCTTCACGTACTATCACATCGCCTTTTACAACCTTTGTAATCTCACTCATAATCTGTTCCTTTTTTATGCAAATGATCCTCAGGATCCGTATCTGAATTCGTCCATCCTCTTAAGAAGGTCCTTTGAGGGAGTCTCTTCATTCAGCTTGCAGTTCTTGTATTCATCAAGGCACTTCAAAGCCGCTTCGTATTTGACATCAAGTGACCGTATCCTCTCGGACAATGTCTGCATGAAAAGATCGATCTTCAGAGGGTTGTCAGCAAAATATCTTTCAAGCTCATCCGGTGTTATGACGATAAGCTCCGTATCCTCCCCGGCAACTGCCGTGGCAGACCTTGCTCTGTTCTCGCCCAATCCGTACTCACCGAAAAAGCCGCCTCTTAACTCTCCAAGCCTTACCTGATCCTTGCCTTCGTAATTCCTGTAAAGCTCCACGAGACCATAGCAGATATCGAACATCACGTCTTCCACATCACCTTCCCTGAAGATGATATCGCCTGCTTTATATTTTCTTACTTCTTTTTCCATTAAGGCGCATCCTCCGCAATGAAAACATTATAGCAGCTGCCGATGATAAGCAGCTGCATCCGGAATGCCGTTAGAGTGACTCGAACACTCGACCCACGCATTACGAATGCGTTGCTCTACCAACTGAGCCATAACGGCGTGTTTTGTATCTTATCATTTAAAGACCCCACTGTCAAAATTCACATCCACCTGCGGGAAGGGGATCTCTATGCCGTTTTCGGCAAAAAGCTTCTTGGCTTTTTCATTGATCTCCCACGTGAACATACAGTAATCTATATACTTTTCATGGGTAACAAAAGCACGAAGTTCCAAGGTCACTCCGGAGTCATCAAGGCTTTTTAAGAATACCTTTGGCTCTCTTGGGGCATCCTTTGTGAGACAGTCCTTCCCCTCAAGGATGCCAAGCAGAAGGGATCTGGCCTTGTCCACATCGGAATCATAGGATATCTGAAACTGCATGATAAGCTGTCTGTCAGACAACCTTGTATAGTTGACTATGGAGTTGGATGCAAGATGCCCGTTTGGTATCATCGCTTCGAAATTGTTATCTGTCCTGACCTTCGTATAGAAAAGCTGTACTTCCTCCACGGTACCGGTAACGCCGGTATTGATGTCCTTGATGTAGTTCCCTGCTTCAAAGGGTTTTAACAGCAGTATCAGGACCCCGCCGGCGAAATTGGCAAGGCTCCCCTGCAGACCCAGGGCTATGGTCACACCCAGGGATCCTATTATGGCTACTATGGATGAGGCATCCATGCCGAAATTGATGGCCAGGATCAATACCAGCAGCAGATAAAGAACCCATTTGAGTACATTGTCCAGAAAGTTTATAACATTTCTGGAAGAGCCCTTTAATTCGAGGGCCTTGCGCATAAGCCTGCTCAAAAGCTGTATCAGCCTGCTGCAGATCAGAAAGATGACGACGAAGAGGACCACCCTTATCCCCAGTGACAGTGCCATGCGGGGCAGCTTGTCAATAAATTCGGACAGGATGGAGGGATCCTTCTTCACTGTCTCAAGATTCTCCTGAAGTCCTTCTATATCTACGATATCAACCTGCGGTACACTGGGACTTATCAATCAGGACTCCTTTGCGGGATTGTATCTGAATACCGTTACGGAAAGAGGCGCCACCTTGATCTTTATGGAGTCGTTCCTCTTATCACATTCATCCTTGGATGACATGACCGGTGTCTTGTTTATGAATCCGAAACCATCGTATTTCTCATCATCGGAATTAAAGACCTCGGTATATTTACCGGCCTTCGGAACACCGATCTTATACTGCTTCCTGGGAACATTCTCCAGGTTGACAACAACAACCAGTCCGTCGTCCTTTTTTGATCCCTTACGTATGAACACCAGGATATTCTCTCTCGCGGAGATGTTATTGATCCATTCAAAGCCCTCAGATGTCATATCCTTTGAATGCAGAGCCTCGTTCTTGACATAGAGATCCGATGCGTCATGCAGCAGTTCATAAACGCCCTGTATGTCAGGGTCCTTTGATTCCTTAATGTCGAAGGATATGAGCTTCTTGCCGGGATATACCATGAAGAAAGCAAGCAGTGCCTTGATATTGCCAAACTTCTCGTCCCTGTCACCGGGCATCTCATTCCAGATATCCATGATATCGCTAAGAGGCTGGATGAAACGCTCGTTATACTGATAGATCATGGGGAAGCAAAGCTCATTGTAATGCCCCGATCTGCTTAATGGATCGAACCTCATGTAGCCTAAGATATCACGAAGCCAGCCGTGATTTATCTTATAATCAAAGCCCAGGCCATCCTCATCCACCTTGCCCGTTATATCATGGAAGGCCGTATCATCATCCGATATGGTCAGTATATCCTGAGAGTATTTATGAAGTACGTTGTTCAGCTGTTTAAGGAAATCAATGGCATCCAGATTCTCATTGCCGCCGTACATATTGGGTGTCCACCCCGACTCCTGCTTGCCATGGTCAAGGTAGAGCATACGGGATACCTCATTTATCATCAGGCCGTCAAAATGGAATGTATCCAAAAGGAATATGGCGTTAGCGATGAGATAGTTCCTGACCTCATTCCTGCCGAGATTGAAATACTTACGGTCCTCTCCCGGAACATATGCTCTCATATCATCAGCATCCTCGAACACTGCAGTGCCGTCATACAGTCCCAGTCTTGCACTTTCAAAGGAAGCCATCCTCCAGGAGTATATAACCGCTATACCCTTGCGATGCATTGATTCCACAAAAGAGACAAGATCTGAGGGATCCTTTGAAGGTATGTAGAGATCATCCTCACAGGATCTTATGAGGATATGTGTATATCCCTTGGATGTAACAGTGTCCTGGATCTCCTTGACGGACTTCTTTGAAAGATCATATCCTCTTGCATCATAGATGATGACAGGTCTGTTATCAGCCTGTACGCGGCCTCTTTCCTCAAGCCATTTGTCATCATGGACCACCAGTTTATGGGAATCATGGACTATGCTTGCCCCATCCTCCTTATCCTCTGACAATGTGGCATAAGGGTCCGCCTTCATAAAGGTAAGTCCGGAATAAAGCTTTATCTCGTATTTATACTTGGCTCCCTCCTCGATGCCGGGTACAAAAAGCTCGAAAACACCTGTATCGTAAAGCCTGTCCATCTGCAAAAGCCTGCCGTCCCAGTCGTTGAAATCTCCCACGACGGAAACTCTCATGGCATTAGGAGCCCATACTGCAAACCTGACGCCCTTCACTCCCTCCACGGTCATGGCATGGGATCCCAGGATCTCATATGCTCTGTAATTGATACCGGAATTCAGCTTCAGTATCTCACGATTCGTAATGGTGTCGGGAAAAGCGTAGGGGTCCTTTACGGTTTTGGTCTCACCGTTTTCGTATTCGATCTTCAGATCATATTCAAAGGGTTCCTTATTCTTGCATAATGCCGCGAAATAACCGTCATCGTCCGCAAGCTCCATTTTAACCGGAGTCTTAAGACCCTTTATCATCACAGAAACATCCTTTGCATCCGGAACATAAGCTGTAACCAGGGTCTGGCCGCCTCTTACGGGATGAGCTCCCAGCACAGCCTTGGGATGATCCTCCTCAGAGTATGTGACTGCCTCTATCTCGGCCCAGTCCATTAGATTATAGAGTTTCTTAGTCATTTACATGATCCCCCTTATATTGTGTGGCATGTTTTAATTACCTGCACCAAATGCTTGCCTGCTCACCTTATAGTGCATCGATATAGCTGATTATAATACGCTTCGCTGGAATCTGCGTATATATGAGAAATAAAACCGGCTCTCAGAACATGTGAATAAAAAGCCCCGATCTCAGCTTGGGCTCAAACCACGTGGACTTGGGAGGCATGAGCCGTCCCTCATCGGCCACATTAAAAAGCTCCTCTATGGACGTGGGATACATGGCGAAGGCTATATCATACATGCCGGAATCAACGAGTTCCCTCAAAGCCTCAAGGCCTCTGATGCCTCCCACAAATCTTATCCTCTCATCCGTTCTGGGATCCTCGATCCCAAGCACCGGCGACAGCACTTCCCGCTGCAGGATGGATACATCAAGACCATCTACCGCATCATCCGATTTATAATCATCCTTTATATCAAGGAGATACCAGACGCCGCTTAAATACATGGATATCTGACCCTTATGAGCAGGTCTTGTGATATCCTTACCGCAAGCCGTGATATCAAAGGTCTTCCTGAGCCTGTCAAAGAACCTGCTCTCCGAAAGTCCGTTCAGATCCCTGACCACTCTGTTATAGTCCATTATCTTAAGCTCACTGTCAGGAAACAGGACTGAAAGGAAGTAATCGAACTCATTGCCATCTCCTCCCTTGGCATTCCCTTCCTCTCTCTTCTTAAGGCAGACCTTGCATGCCGATGCGCAGCGGTGGTGACCGTCAGCTATATAGATACTGTCAATGGCGGAAAAAGCATCTTTTATCCTGTCAGCTGAGCCGGGATCCTTTATGATCCATACACGGTGCCTTATACCGTCATCCGAGGTGAAATCATATACCGCTTCCTCTGCCTTGGCTTTTATAACCTCTGCCTCGATCTCGTCATTCCTCCTGTATGAGAGAAAGATGGGACCTGTCTGAGCCGACAGAGCCGTTATATGATCTATCCTGTCCTGCTCTTTTCTGGCTAAAGTATTCTCATGCTTCTTTATCACACCGTGAACGTAGTCATCCACGGAGCACACGGCAACGATACCCGTCTGGGATCTGCCCTCCATCGTCAGCTCATAGATGTAATAATACTGTCTGTCATCCAGGATGAAATCTCCGTTTCGGATCATCTCCTCCAGGATCTCTTTAGCCTTCTCATATACCTCAGGAGCATACATATCATGACCATCCTCAAAGGAGGTCTCCGGCCTGTCTATCCTGAGAAAGGACAGGGGTTCTTTTTCTATCTCATACCGGGCCTCTTTTGTATCCATGACATCATACGGCAGAGCCGCGATATGTGAAGCCTTTGAGGCTTCGGGCCTAAGTGCCCTGAAGGGTTTGACGATGGCCATATCTTATTTCACTACCCTCACTCTGTATACATCATCTATTGTTGACAGCTTTTCTATGATATCATCAGAGAATTCCGTATCCACATCGATCATGGTGATAGCATTGTCTCCGCGGCTCTTGTTGTTCATCTCTGAAATATTGATATCCGCGTTACCGAAGCATGCGGAGAATTTTGTGATCATGTTCGCCTTGTTTTTGTGGAAGATTATGACTCTTCCCGCCTTCTCGCATACGCCCATGTTGATGGCGGGGAAATTCACGGAATTTCTGATATTACCGTTTTGCATGTAATCCGAAAGCTCCTGTACCGCCATGATCGCACAGTTGTCCTCAGACTCCTCAGTTGAGGCTCCCAGGTGGGGGATCACTATGACACCGTCTGCTCCCACGGTAGTGGGATTGGCAAAATCAGATACGTATTTACCCAGCTTACCGATCTTCAGCGCAGCTACCACTGCCTCTTCGTCCACCAGCAGATCCCTTGCCAGATTGATGAGGATCACATCATTCTTCATAAGCTTGATGGCCTCGGAATTGATCATATGCTTTGTTGAGTCAAGCAGGGGAACATGTATGGTGATGATATCGCAGTTTGCGTATATCTCTTCTGCCGTTTTTACATGATGTACGGCTCTCGAAAGATTCCATGCCGCATCCACGGAAATATACGGATCGTAACCGTATACATCCATTCCCAGATTTACTGCTGTGTTTGCCACCTTTATACCTATGGCTCCAAGCCCTATGACACCCAGCTTCTTGCCGGATATCTCATGGCCTGCGTAAAGCTTCTTCTGCTTCTCCGCATCCTTTGCCACATTTTCGTTACCGGCCTGGGTTGATACCCAGTTGATGCCGCCAACTATATCTCTTGAAGCCAGAAGCATGGCAGCTATCACAAGTTCCTTAACGCCATTGGCGTTGGCTCCGGGAGTGTTGAATACCACTATTCCCTTTTCGGCACATTTGTCCAAAGGGATGTTATTGACTCCGGCACCGGCCCTTGCTATGGCCAGCAGGCTGTCAGGAAGCTCCATGTCATGCATCACTGCCGAACGTACCAGTGCGCAGTCCGCATCCTTTAACTCATCTACCGGCACAAAATCCTTGTCAAACCTGTCAAGACCCACCTTTGCTATGTTGTTGAGACAATTGTACTTGAACATTTTATTTCCTTTCCTGGGATAAATCAGTTATTCTTTTCAAAGTTATCCATGAATTCCACGAGCTTCTTTACTCCCTCTATGGGCATTGCGTTATAGATGGAAGCTCTCATGCCGCCTACGGTCCTGTGACCCTTCAGATTCACGAATCCTGCGCTCTCCGCTTCCTTTATGAATTTCGCATTGAGTTCATCGGACTCTGTTACAAAGGGAACATTCATCAGTGAACGATACTCGGGTACAACCGTTCCCTTGAACATCTTTGAGTTATCAAGATAATCATAGAGAACAGCTGCCTTCTCTTCGTTGATCTTCTTCATCTCCTCAAGGCCGCCCATCTTCTTAAGCCACTTGAACACCAGGCCGCAGACATAGATGTTGTATGCGGGAGGAGTATTGTAGAGCGAATCATTATCCGCATGAGTCTTGTATTTGAGCATGGTGGGGGTACCGGGCAGTACGTCATCGGTAATAAGATCCTCTCTGATCACCGTGATGACAACGCCTGCGGGGCCTACATTCTTTTGTACTCCGCCGTAGACCACACCGTACTTTGATACATCCATGGGCTCCGACAGGAACATTGACGAAACGTCGGATACCAGGATCTTACCCTTTGTGTTGGGGAGTTCCTTATATCTGGTGCCGTATATGGTATTGTTCTGGCAGATGTATACATAGTCAGCGTCATCGCTTATGGGAAGATCCGATACATCAGGGATGTATGTAAAGGTCTTGTCCTCGCTTGAAGCGATCTTGTTTGCCTTACCGAAGATCTGTGCCTCCTGATATGCCTTCTTTGCCCACTGTCCGGTAACGATATAGTCAGCCACCTTATTCTTCATGAGGTTCATGGGTATCATGGCAAACTGTGTGGAAGCACCGCCCTGAAGGAATAAAACCTTATAATTATCGGGAACCTTCGCAAGACTTCTGAAGTCAGCCTCCGCCGTCTTGATGATCTCATCATAGACCTTGGATCTGTGAGACATCTCCATTACCGACTGTCCCGATCCTTTGTAATCAAGCATTTCCTGCTGTGCCTCCTTCAGCACCTCCTCCGGAAGCATGCTTGGTCCTGCCGAAAAATTATACACTCTGCTCATAATGTTCTCCTTTATGCTGTATTGTTTGATCTACACTGAATTATCAACTGTCAAGGTCATTCTCATCAAAGGCATCGGCTATGGCGCCGCCGGGTGCAACCATGGGGAATACCTTGTCATCCTCATGTATCACTGCATCTATCACAACAGGTACATCGGACTGGAGGGCCTCCTTTATCACGTTGTCCACCTCGTCCCTGTCGGTGATCCTGTATGCCTTGCATCCCATGGCCTCCGCCACCTTGCAGTAGTCCGTATCATCCTCCAGGATGGTATTGGAATATCTTCCGCCATAGAAGAGAGTCTGCCACTGACGGACCATTCCCAGAACCCTGTTGTCTATTATTATCTCTATGATGGGAAGCCTGTTCCTGCTTGCCGTCATAAGCTCATTAAGGTTCATCCTGAAGCATCCGTCTCCGGCGATATTTACGCATATCCTGTCGGGATTGGCAACCTTTGCTCCTATTATGGCTCCCAACCCATAGCCCATGGTACCCAGTCCTCCGGATGAGAGGAACTGTCTGGGATTCCTGAAGCCGTAGAACTGTGCCGTCCACATCTGATGCTGTCCCACATCCGTAGATACTATGGCATCCGAATCCGTTAATTCGTTAAGCCTCTCTATTATGTACTGACATGTCAGTCTGTCCTTCGGATAGGTCAGCGGGAAGGCCTTCTTATATCCCTCTATATGCTCTATCCATGACGAATGAGTCTTCTTCTCAAGCAGCGGGAGCAGATCCCTTAATACATCCTTCAGATCTCCCACTATATGTGCATCCGTGGGGATGTTCTTATTTATCTCCGCATCATCTATATCGATATGTACTATGGTGGCGTTGCTTGCAAAGGTCTTTGTATTTCCCGTGACTCTGTCCGAGAACCTTGCACCGAGAGCCAGCAGCATGTCGCACTCGGCCACGCCCTTATCGGAAGCCTTTGTGCCGTGCATTCCTATCATCCCGGTATAATGGGGATCCCTTGCATCCACCGCACCTTTTCCCATTAGGGAATCGCACACAGGTGAATCAATCTTTTCACATAATTCCCTGACCTCTTTTGATGCATCGGATACGATGGCACCTCCGCCCACATATATGAAGGGCTTCTCACAGGAATTGATGATATCCGCCACCTTCTTAAGATCCTCGCGGGTATAACAGTCAAATCTCTTATTATCCTTAGGTGTACTCTTCTTGGGTTCGAATTCACACTCCTCGGATGTGGCATTCTTGGTGATATCCACTACAACCGGTCCGGGACGTCCCGTGGATGCTATCCTGAATGCTCTTCTTAGTGTATCAGCGATATCGCATACATTCTTTACTATGAAACCATGCTTTGTTATGGGCATGGTTATACCGACTATATCCACCTCCTGAAAGGTATCCTTGCCCAGCAGGGAGATCCCTACATTACAGGTGATGGCCACCATGGGTATGGAATCCATGTATGCCGTGGCTATCCCCGTAACCAGATTGGTGGCGCCGGGACCAGAGGTTGCCATGCAGACTCCCACCTTTCCCGTACTCCTGGCATATCCGTCAGCAGCATGGCTTGCTCCCTGCTCATGGGATGTGAGTACATGTCTGATCTCGTCCTTATGCTTATACAGAGCATCATAGATGTTGAGGATGGTACCGCCGGGATAACCGAACACGGTGTCCACTCCCATCTCTTTTAATACTTCGATAACTATCTCCGAACCGTTCAGTTTCATCTTTCCTCCTCAGATCTCCAATACAGCTCCGCGGTTGCCGCTGGTGACCAGTTTCTGATATCTTGCAAGGTATCCGTCTGTGATGGATGACGGACGCTCCTTCCACTTCTTTCTTCTCTCCTCCAATACCTCATCGGATACATCCACATTAAGAGAATTTGCAGGTATATCTATCTTTATGATATCTCCTTCTTCTATCAGAGCTATGGGTCCTCCCACAGCCGCCTCGGGAGATACATGGCCGATGGAAGCTCCTCTGGAGGCTCCGGAGAATCTGCCGTCCGTTATGAGGGCTACGGATGAGCCAAGGCCCATACCCGCTATGGCAGAGGTGGGATTGAGCATCTCTCTCATGCCCGGACCGCCTTTGGGTCCCTCGTATCTTATGACCACAACGTCTCCTGCATTTATCTTTCCGTTATATATGGCCTTTATGGCATCCTCTTCGCAGTCAAATACTCTGGCGGGGCCTTCATGTACCATCATTTCGGGAGCTACTGCCGAGCGCTTCACTATACCGGTATCGGGAGCGATGTTTCCCTTAAGCACTGCAATGCCGCCTTCCGCCATGAAAGGATCATCTATGGGTCTTATCACTTCGGGATCGAGATTCTTAACGTTCCCGATATTCTCACCTACTGTGCTGCCGGTCACTGTCATGCAGTCAAGGTTCAGAAGATCCTTCTTTGAAAGTTCCTTCATTACCGCATATACTCCTCCTGCTTCGTTGAGATCCTCCATATAGGTATGACCTGCGGGAGCCAGATGACAGAGATTGGGCGTGCGGTCCGATACCTCGTTGGCTATCTCCATGTTTAGCTCTATACCCGCCTCATGGGCTATGGCAGGCAGATGCAGCATCGTATTGGTGGAACAGCCTAATGCCATATCAACCGTAAGGGCATTCATGAAGGCTTCCCTGGTCATGATATCCCTGGGTCTTATGTTCTTATTATACATATCCATCACGGCATAGCCTGCCATCTTGGCAAGCCTTATCCTCTCGGAGTATACCGCAGGTATGGTGCCGTTGCCACGAAGTCCCATTCCTATGGCCTCCGTAAGGCAGTTCATGGAATTGGCTGTGTACATCCCGGAGCAGGAACCGCAGGTAGGGCACACATGCTCGTCATAGTAAGCCAGTTCCTCTTCATCTATGGTTCCGGCTTTCTTTGCGCCTACAGCCTCAAACATGGAGGAAAGTGATGTCTTCTTACCGTGTACATGTCCTGCAAGCATGGGACCTCCGGATACGAAGACAGTGGGAACATTCACCCTTGCTGCAGCCATCAAAAGTCCGGGTACGTTCTTGTCACAGTTGGGGACCATGACAAGAGCATCAAACTGGTGAGCCTTCGCCATACATTCCGTGGAGTCCGCTATCAGGTCTCTGGTAACAAGGGAATACTTCATACCCGTATGCCCCATGGCGATACCGTCACATACCGCTATAGCCGGGAATACAACCGGCATGCCGCCTGCTTCCGCAACACCAAGCTTGACCGCCTCTACTATCTTATCTATGTTCATATGTCCCGGTACGATCTCGTTATATGAGCTTACTATGCCTACCATAGGCTTCTTCATCTCATCCTTGGTAAAACCAAGGGCATTGAAGAGACTTCTGTGAGGAGCATGCTCATCGCCTAATTTCACGTTATCACTTAACATATCATTACCTCCTGTGGTCAAATACCCGTTTACGGCCCCTGTATCCTGTCCAGGATCGCATCTCCCATCTCATCAGTGGAAACCTTCCTGCATCCCTCGGACATTATATCTCCTGTCCTTATGCCATCCTTAAGCACCTGCTTTACCGCATCTTCCACGGCACAGGCTGCCCTGTCCTGATCCAGACTGTATCTTAACATCATTGCAGCCGAGAGTATGGTGGCTATGGGATTAGCTACGTTCAAACCTGCTATGTCCGGAGCCGAGCCTCCTGAAGGCTCATATAATCCGAACTTTGTGTCATTCAGCGAAGCACTTGAGAGCATACCTATGGATCCCGTGATCATGGCAGCCTCATCCGAAAGTATATCACCGAACATGTTCTCAGTCAGTATCACATCAAACTGAGAAGGCTCCTTAACGATCTGCATGGCACAGTTATCGACCAGCATGGTCTCGAATGTGATATCCGGGTGCTCTGCGGCAACAGCTCCTGTAACCTTTCTCCATAATCTGGAGGAATCAAGGACATTGGCCTTGTCCACGAGAGTGACCTTCTTTCCTCTCTTCGCTGCTATGTCAAAGGCCTTTATGGCAGCCCTTCTTATCTCATTCTCATTATATGACAGGGTATCCACTGCTGTTTCAACACCGTCTATCTCTCTGGTATACCTCTCTCCGAAATAAAGACCTCCTGTAAGCTCCCTCATTATGACAAAGTCAAAGCCCTTGTCTGCTGTCTCTTTTGATAATGGGCAGGCTGACTTAAGCTCGTCAAAAAGGACCGAGGGTCTTAGATTGGCAAAAAGGTTCAGCTCCTTTCTGATGGACAGAAGCCCTGCCTCCGGTCTTTTTGAAGGCTCCAGCTTATACCAGGGAGATGTCTTTGCATCTCCTCCGATGGATCCCATAAGTATGGCATCCTGAGCCTTTGCCGTACGTATGGCCTCCTCGGTAAGGGGGATCCCGTATTTATCAATTGAGCATCCTCCCATATCGATCTCTGTCTTATTTAAGGAGAATCCGTATCTGCCGCATACTCCGTCAAGGACCTTCAACGCCTCTTTGACGATCTCCGGTCCTATACCGTCTCCTCTGATTACTCCTATGTTATATTCCATTACTGCCCTGCTCCTTCTTAATATGATATGTCATATCCTCTGCCTCACCACATGACCCGTTTAAGCGGCCTGTTCATGACATGGTAAGCCGGATCCTGCACCGTCCCCGTACCTGACGGATATAAACATGACAGGCCGCACATTCCGTGCGGCCCGCCAGATGATCATATCATTTCTTTTTATCGCTCTCGACCGCTTCTTCGGGCTTTTCAATCTGGACTATGGCTTCTTTTTTCATCGGTATCCTGCAGTTCTTGTTATTGCCGAACTCCACTATCACCGTGTCCTCAGCCACGTCGATCACTATCCCGTAGAAGCCGCTGGTGGTACATATGCTGTCTCCGACCTCAAGTGAGGAAAGCATATCTCTCACCCTGTTCTGCTCCTTCTTCTGAGGACGCAGCATCAGGAAATAAATAAAAGCTCCTATGGCAACTATATAAAGAACGTAGATGACCATATTGTTCATCCCGCCGCCTTCTGCTCCAGCCAACATAAGATTCATAAAAGACCTCCTAATGATGATTTCAGATAAACACTTTTCTTATAATACACATTGCCAATCATTTTAACAAGTCTGTAATTCGTAGTTATTTATGAAGTCCTTCCTGAAGTCCTCGTATCTGTCATCATCTATGGCATTACGGATCTCCTCCATGAGATGATTGTAAAAATACAGATTGTGAAGGACGCAGAGTCTAAGGCCCAGCATTTCGTTGGCTTTAAGGAGATGTCTGATGTATGCCCTGCTGTATTTCCTGCACGCCGGGCAGCCGCAGCCCTCCTCGATGGGACGCATATCCTCGGCATATTTTGCATTCTTAAGGTTCAGCTTCCCATGGTGAGTATAAAGCTGTCCGTGTCTTGCATTGCGGGAAGGATATACGCAGTCAAAGAAATCCACTCCTCTGTATACTGCTTCTACTATATTAACGGGTGTCCCGACTCCCATGAGGTAGATCGGCTTATCTTCCGGAAGATGCGGCACCGTCACATCGATCACGTGATACATCTCTTCGTGTGTCTCTCCCACTGCCAGACCGCCGATGGCGTAACCGTCAAGCTCCAGCTCCCTGATCCTCTCGGCATTATCGATCCTTATATCATCGAATACAGCTCCCTGATTGATGCCGAACAGCATCTGATGGGGATTCACCGTATCCGACAGACTGTTAAGACGCCTCATCTCATCCTTGCATCTTACAAGCCATCTCTCGGTACGTGCCACCGAATCCTCCACATATCTTCTCTCGGAGCGGGCATTGGGGCATTCGTCAAAGGCCATGGCTATGGTAGAGCCCAGATTTGACTGGATCCTTATGCTCTCCTCAGGTCCCATGAAGATCCTTCTGCCGTCCACATGAGACTGAAAGGTAACTCCCTCCTCTTTGATCTTTCTTAAGGATGCAAGTGAGAATACCTGAAATCCTCCGGAATCCGTTAATATCGGTCCTTCCCAGGCCATAAAACTGCGAAGTCCTCCGAGACGGCGTATCACCTCGTCACCGGTACGTACATGGAGATGATAGGTATTGGAAAGCTCTATCTGGCATCCGATGGATTTAAGATCCTCGGAGGATACTGCTCCCTTTATGGCTCCCACGGTTCCCACATTCATGAAAACAGGCGTTTCCACGGTACCGTGTACCGTTTCAAAACGCCCGCGTCTGGCTGAACCGTCTTTTTTCAGTAAGGTGTATTTATTCATCGTCTATAAGGCCTATCATCCGATCGTATTCCTCAAGGCAGAGGCCCATCTCTGTGACCTCCTTGGCCGCCTCGACTCCAACAAATCTGTAGTGCCAGGGCTCGAATTCTATCTTTGTGATATCCTCCTTGCCTCTGGGGTATCTCAGTATGAACCCGTAATCGGGAGCGTTCTTTGCGAGCCATCTCCCTCCGTCGGTATATGCGAAGGCTTCATCAAGCTCATCATGTTCCGCCGTCACCAGATCCACCGCAAGACCTATACTGTGTTCCGAGCTTCCGGGGATGGCTATGACCTCGCTTGCCATGGCAAAGGCTTCATCCTCATCATAACCTTCGGCCTTGAGCTCATTGATCTTTCTGTTAAATACATAGGTCTGTCTTTTCAGATCCCTGTATGAGGAAGCAACGTAAAGGCTTATGCCCTCCGATCTTGCAGCCTTTATCATATCCGCAAGATACCCTGCTGCCCTGACATCTGTCTGAACCGTGTCCGACACGGTGGCAAGCCGGAATCTGTAATCCTCGGGTATCAGATGCTCCTTGTTCACAAGGATCAGACTCCAGTCCTTATTAAAGGAGGGACTTATGGTATTGCCTTCGTCATCAACTATCAATACATCCGCAGTGATGGCAGAGGAGGCTTCGTTCTTATCAAAATCCTCGCTCGCCCTCTTTGCCGACCGGGACATCTCCTCAAGCTCGTCATCATCAAGGTAGATATCCTCTCTCTCGATCTCCTCAGACGTCTCCGCCTTTTTGATGGTATCAAAGGACCCATGGGATACCGTCCTCTTTTCCCCTTTGTCATTTACTATGACCACCTCTGTATCCTTAACGGCTGACGTAGCCGATATGGAGAAGCTTGAGGTTGCAACAAAGGCCAGCACCGTCAGTATAAGAGCGCAGATTTTTCTCCAAAAATGCTTCTTCTTTTTCATGGCATATAAGAAAATAACACCTTGTTCCGGTTATTTCAAGGCTTCGGGCCCGAAAGAATAAGGAAGCAGTTCATCCAGAGTGTGGGATATATAACTGCCTTCATCCTTTACTATGATCACTTCAAACAGTGAACTGTCGGTCAACTCATTCATAAACTGTCTGCATATGCCGCAGGGATAAGCTTCCGTTACAGTCTTCCCTTTGGGGCCTCCCGCTATGGCTATGGCCTTAAAGTTTTTTTCCCCACAGCATACAGCAGTGCTGAAGGCTGTCCGCTCGGCGCATATGCCGGCAGGATAGGCTGCGTTTTCTATGTTACAGCCCCTGTATATCTTACCTTCATCTGTTAAAAGAGCCGCTCCGACAGAGAAGCCCGAGTAAGGGCAATATGCGTTGGCTCTTGCCCTGTCTGCCTCCTCGATCAGTTTTTTCCTTTCGGTATCACTTAACATACACTCTCCAATCCGACAGTTTAAGGTCATGATCTTTTGGGACTGTCTTTATCGGTTTATTTCCAGATCAGGGGACAAGCCTATGATCCCCATAGGATTTCCTACTATAATATATGCATTTTGTACATTTTATCAAGTTACATATCTCCCTGAAACCGCCGACTATCGTCAGTTACTGCCTTAAACAGGCATGAAATACTTGCCTCCGGAAATAATATTATGTAAAATAACTGATGCGGGTGCCCAAAAACACCTATGGGGAGTATGGAGGAAACACTATGGCATTAAATACTAACGGATTTGATTACTCGGCTGTGACCCCCGATATCATGGAGTTGGCCGATAAAGCATATAATTCCACACTTATTGATTCCGAGCTTTATAAAAAATGGGATGTAAAACGAGGCCTCAGAGACCTTAACGGTAAGGGTGTCCTCGCAGGTCTTACGCATATTTCCGATATACAGGCCGTTAAGATCGTGGACGGCGAAAGTGTTCCCACAGACGGTAATCTTTATTACAGAGGTTACAATGTAAAGGATCTTGTAAAGGGCTTTGACGCAAGAGGGGATTTCGGCTATGAGGAGACCGTATATCTGCTTTTATTTGACAAGCTCCCCAATAAACAGGAGCTTACCGAGTTCCGCGAGATCATCGGAAGATACAGATCCCTGCCCAAGAATTTCGTAAGGGACGTCATAATGAAGGCTCCCAGTTCAAATATGATGAACACTCTGGCTCGTGCCGTACTCACTCTGTATTCTTACGATTCGGCAGCCGAGGATACATCCATACCCAATGTACTCAGGCAGAGTCTGCAGCTTATCTCTCTCTTTCCCATGCTTTCGGTATATTCGTATCAGGCCTATGCCCATTATCAAAAGAATGAGAGCCTGTATATACATATGCCCTTGGCTGAGCTGTCACAGGCCGAGAACCTGCTGTATATCTTAAGGCCTGACAGCAGCTATACTGCATTGGAAGCAAAGATCCTTGATATCGCGCTGGTTCTTCACGCTGACCACGGCGGCGGTAATAACTCCACCTTCACCACCCATGTCGTTACCTCCACAGGTACCGATACATACTCTTCTGTTGCCGCTTCCCTGGGATCTCTCAAGGGTCCGAAGCACGGCGGCGCCAATATCAAGGTGGTGGAGATGTTTGATTTTCTCAAGAACAATCTCCGGGACTGGAAGGACGAGGAAGAGATCAGCAGATGTCTGGGAGACATACTCGATAAGAAGATATTCGATAAAGCCGGTCTTATATACGGTATGGGGCATGCGGTATACTCACTCTCCGATCCCAGAGAGATCATATTCAAATCCTTCGTTGAGAGGCTTGCACGTGAAAAGGGTCTGGAGGCAGAGTTTGAGCTTTATGACACCGTGGAAAGACTTGCTCCCAAGGAGATTGCAAAGCGCCGTCCCATCTACAAGGGCGTTTGTTCAAACGTGGACTTCTACTCAGGCTTTGTGTATAACATGCTGGATCTCCCGCCGGAGCTCTATACTCCTCTCTTCGCCTGTGCCAGGATAGCCGGATGGAGTGCCCACAGGATAGAGGAATTGTCAAACAACGGCAAGATCATAAGACCTGCTTTCAAGAGCGCACAGCCTATAAGAGACTATACACAGATGGAGGACCGGGACTGATCCCGATCCTCTTTTTTTATTACATGATCCACTTATGACCCATATTCTGCCCTTCCCGCCGGAAGCATTGATGGCGGAATATGAAAGAAAGGCATGAGGCAGGGCAGTTATTTCAGGTATTTATTCTGCATCTTCATGGCTATGATGGCATATATGAGACACATGACAAAGGCCACCAGTATCACTATGCTCTCGGCCATATAGCCTGTGCTTTCGATCTTCTCAACGTATGATATCACCAGGCCGAATATGATCATCACTATGCCTGCGGCCACATTCACAGGGGCCATGACCTTGATGTAGCCTTCCTTGTCCCTGGCCTTGTCCCAATTAATGTTACGGCTTATAAAGCCTGATGGAACTTCACCCTTGATACGAAGCTTCAGCCCGGCGTAGATCATAAAGAAGCCGGCGAAGAAGATGATCATGTTCATGAAATTATCCATATTGTTCGCATTCATCATAAAACCATCACTCCAAAAATCCCAAATAAAATGACCAAGATGATAATAACACAGACCGATTGAAAATTGAAATCAGATAGAGTATTATATATGTCATGAAGGCAAAAGAACTTAAAGTGCTGGTATGCGATGATTCCATTCTGGCCAGAAAAAATCTCATAGAAAACCTTAAGAAATGCGGTATCGAGTCCATTACACAGGTCTCTGACGGCGAGGCGGCGGTTGAGACCTATAAGGCATTAAATCCGGATATCATCTTTCTTGATGTTGTCATGCCTGTCAAGGACGGTATCACTGCCCTGAAGGAGATAATGGAATTTGATTCCAACTCAGTAGCCGTAATGGTATCATCTGTAGGTACACAGATGCATATCCGCGAGGCAGTCAAGGCAGGGGCGAGAGATTTCCTTCAAAAGCCCGCCACCCTGGAGCAGATCATAGCCATCGTTGACAGGGTTTTGCGTGAGAAGTCAGAGGATAACTGATCTTATCTTAAGAAGTTCCTGACAGTCTCCTTCATTTCATTGATCTTTATATGTCCGTTGTGTCGTATATCGGCACCACGGACTTCTTTTATTGCCATGGGCTCTTCCAGGCCTGTAAGGCTCTTAAGCTCATCTATCATGGACATATCATCCTGATCCTTGTGATCCGTCTTCGGATCTATGGCAAGGACTATGCTTCTTGCAAACTTGAAGGGTGAAGCGGTGGAAGCAATGATCATGGGATGATCACCGAGATCTCCCACCTTCCTTGCAACTGCGGAAGCCACAGCTGTATGTGTATCTATGACATATCCCGTATCATCATATACTCTCTTTATCTCTTTTAGGGTTTCCTCCTCCGTGGCATACTCCGCGGTAAAATCGGACAGACCCTCCTTCATCTTATCGTCAATGGCATAAGCCCCATCCTTTGAAAGAGCCTTCATAAGCTCTCCGGTCCTTTTGTCGTCATTACCGCAGATGAAATAAATCAGCCTTTCCAGATTGCTGGATATGAGGATGTCCATAGAGGGTGACATGGTCAGATGGAAGTCTCTCAGCCTGTCATATCTGCCCTCTGTAAAGAAATCGGTCAGTACGTTGTTCATGTTGGAAGCACATACAAGCTTGTTTACGGGAAGTCCCATCTTCTTTGCAAGATATGCTGCCAGTATATTGCCGAAATTACCTGTGGGTACACAGATGTTTATCTCCTCTCCTGCCGATATCTTTTCATTTCTTAACAGGGTGCAGTATGCGTACACATAATACACTATCTGCGGCACCAGCCTTCCGATGTTGATGGAATTGGCGCTTGAGAACTGATACCCCATACCGTCGATCTCTTTCTTAAAATCGGCATCGGCAAAAATAGCCTTGACACCGCTCTGACAGTCATCGAAATTACCGTCCACACTCACAGCTGACACATTGTTTCCCTTTTGGGTGACCATCTGCAGCCTCTGTACATCGGATACTCCTCCGTGAGGATAGAAAACCATGATCTTTGTATCGGGAACATCGGCGAAACCGGCCATGGCGGCCTTACCGGTATCTCCGGAGGTTGCGGTCAGTATCACGATCTTTTTATCTATCCTATTCTTCCTTGCGGATGCCGTCATGAGATGCGGCAGTATCTGCAGGGCCATATCCTTAAATGCGATAGTGGGTCCGTGGAACAGTTCAAGATAATAAGAACCATCGGCATAAGTCAAGGGTGCCATCTCCGGAGTATCAAAGTTTTCTCCATAGGCATTTTCTATGCAATTCATAAGCTCTTCCTTCGAAAGATCATCGATGTAGAGCCTCATGATCTCATATGCCACCTGTCTGTAATCCATTTCAGACAGTGTCTTAAGATCAATATCCATCTTCGGTATATATTCAGGAACAAACAATCCTCCGTCATCAGACAGTCCTTTTAATATGGCCTCCGTAGCGGTAAGTCTTATGCTCTTGTTTCTCGTGCTGTTGTAATACATTTGTATCTCCTTATGTCATATTATGATTCGGACGCCAAAAGTCTCGTTTTTTATCAAATGCGTATTGCTCCGTGCTTCGCACTCCTGCAACGGACGCCATACAGTATAACACACTTTACTTATCTGCAAAAACGTTAATCTCATTCGTTAATACGTTAAAACGTATACTTTATTGCGGATACTGTTTCGCGGGCAAGGCGGGAAGCAGGTATTTTCTGCTTGAAGTTTTTTCTCGGCTATGTG
>CAMOIV010000020.1 GCA_946616305.1 uncultured Lachnospiraceae bacterium
CTCCACGAACTGCGGTCTCTCGGGTCTGGGTCCCACTATGGACATATCACCCTTTAAGATGTTTATGAGCTGGGGAAGCTCATCCATGCTGGTGCGCCTTAAAACCCTTCCCACATTGGTCACACGGGGATCATCCTTGATGGTCCAGCGTTTTTTCTCTTCCTTCGCCTTCTGAACCTCCATGGTCCTGAACTTATACATCATGAATGGTGTATTATGTAAACCAATTCTTTCCTGTTTATATATAATGGGTCCTTTGTCGGAAACCTTGATGGCTATGGCAGAGATCAGCATTATGGGCGAAAAGATTATGAGCAGCAGCAAGGATCCCGCTATATCCATGGTCCTCTTGATGAACTTATTGGAGCCGCTGGTAAGAGGCACATTTCTTATATTGATAACGGGCAGTCCCTCTACATCCTCCATTATGGGTCTTGAGGGGATGACTCTGTTGTAGTCCGGAACGAACTGGGTATGGACGCCGCTCTTTTCGCATTTCTCCACTATGTGCTCCAGCTTTCCGTACTCGTCCAGAGAAAGGGTTATGGCTATCTCAACCACCTTGTTTTCCGGAAGTATGATATCCAGGTTCGCTATCCTGCCCAGAACCTTCACTCCCCTGTACATGGTACCTGCAGGTACCCTGTCGTCGAGGATGCCCACCACCTCATATCCCCACTGGGGATTGAGCCTGATCCTTCTGATGTATTCCTCCGCGGATTTTGAGTATCCCACCAGCAGCAGGTATTTCTTGTTGTAACCCTTTTTCCTTATGAAGTGCAGGATATACCTTATGATGTTCCTCATAAGGGTATCCATGATTATGTTAAGGAAATAAAAGATGACGATCATCTGCCTGGAAAAGTCGGCCTGATTGATGATGTACAGTACGGCGATAAAGCCGATGAAGCCCACGGTATTGGCATAAGTTATGTTAACCAGTTCCTTACGTCTGCCTCCCAGTCTCTTGGATCTGTACAATCCGAACTGGCTGTAAAGGAAGATATATGAAACTATAAGGAAGGGAAGGGCCTCCATGTACATATACATGGGCAGATGGGGTATGGTGGGATCCGCCAGTGCCGTCTCGAACCTTATGAGATAGGACAGCCAATAAGCCAGACCCGTAACGAGTCCGTCCAGGATAACATGGGTCCTATTCAGAAATGTCTGATTATCTCTTATCAAAGCATCACCCCGGAAGCCGTCTGAAAAGGTTGATCCAAAGCTCAAGCTGGATCTTCAGGTAATTCTTCAGGTTGCGTGAAGAATACGGAAATTTTCTGGCCTCCCTACAGAGTATATATCCTCTTTTTATTCCTGACAAATATGCCCTGCCATGACCTATGGCTGTAAAGAATACCGCCTTTATCAATATGCCCAGTGCCAGAAAGGGAAGATTTATGATGATCTGAAGGGCCGGCATGTTCTTCATTATCACATACATATTGTTCCTTGCGGAGAGTCTGATCTTGAAGTCATTATACCTGCTCCCCGATACAGCACTGCCCAGATGATAAACCCTGGCCGTGGGACAGTATACGTTCCTGTAGCCCATGATCCTGGCCCTGTATCCTATGTCCACGTCCTCGAGATAGGCAAAATGGAATTCATCAAACCATCCTATCTCGTCAAGTATGCTCCTTCTGTATATGGCAGCTCCGCCGCAGGCGGCAAAAACATCACATTTCCTGTTGTATCTCTTTACGCTCCTGCCCTTTCCTCTGGCATAAGCCCAGCCGAAGGCGGAGTACAGATCGCCGGCCCCGTCTATCCTGTCGGGGTGCTTCATCTGTATCATCTTTGAGGAAACGGAAAAGATCCCGTCATCCTCCTTTATCGTCTCAAGAAGAGCCCCTGTGAACCCGGGCTCTGCCTTGGTATCGGAGTTCAGCAGGATGACATAGGGGGCCTTTGAGATCCTTAAGCCTTCGTTCACCGCTCTTGAGAAGCCGAAATTCTGCTCAAGCCTTAAAAGCCTTACCTCAGGGTAAGACTTCTCCACTATGTCGGCGGAACCGTCCTTTGAATCGTTGTCCACCACGATGATCTCGAAATCCTTAAAGTCCTGTGCCTTTAAGGAGTCGATACAGTCTTCTATGCAATTAGCCCCGTTATAATTGGGGATTATCACACTTACTTCAGTCATCTCACCTTTAGATAGAGCATCTTCGGATCCATGATGATCCTGTAGCCTCTGTTCCTGATATTCTCACTCATCCTGAAAGGATCCGGATCTATACAGTCCGATAAGGAGGATCTTATCATCATGCATCTTGGGGATATGACAGGAACCTCCTGTCTTAGGGACGCTATATTGAACTCTCCCGGCATGTTATGGTCCATACCGTGATACAGAGCCTCTTTCCTGCCGTTTTCATCCGTCCCGTATCCGCTGTAAACGATCCTTCCAAGCCGGTCTATGACTCTGCCGCTTACGGCACCTACGTCATCATTTGCTGCCAGATAAGAGGCCATCCTCTCGGAATTGTCCGGTGAAAGGCTTTTAAGGTTCCTGGCCAGATGCAGCTCAAAGCCGGACATATCCTCCGCTGCCTCATACTCCACCCTGTAAAAGCCCCGGTGCTCGGTCTCAATGACCTCTCCCCTCTTGTGACATCGTGCCAGATGATCCTCTATGGCTCTCTTTCCCGCAAGATGGGCATATCCCTTCTTTGCCGGATCTCCTGCCGTGGAGAGTTCATGTATCCTCCAATGGTAGAGCACTCTTTTGATATGGGCCGTTTCCCCCGGATCTATGTGCTCGGCGCATCTTATGATAAGATCATGATCCTGGGCGCCGTCGTATTCGCTCCTGAACCCCCCTGCTTTTTCAACAAGCTCCCGTTGTATCGTCAGGAAATGGCACACGTAATTGTTTGACAGGAGCAGCTCCATGTCAAAGTCCTTCTTTCTGAAGGCTCTTAAATATCTGCCGCTTTCCGTATCATATTTGTCTTCATCAGTGTAGATGAGCCTGGCCCCTTCATTTATCCTCTCCACTACGTGATAGAGAGCATCGGGCTCCAATATGTCATCCTGATCCAAAAGAGCGATGTGATCGCCCTTAGCCTGGGACAGCGCGGCATTGCTGTTATCGGATATCCCTCCTCCGTTGCCAAGGAGTATCTCATAATTGGCATATGTCTGCTCCCGAAGAGACCTCAGCATCCTTCTGAAATGCTCCTCCACAGGTCTGTAGGTGGGTACGATAACCGATATGAGCGGCTCATAGGCAAAGCGCTTATGCCTCTGCCGGCTAAGCTCCGCCCAATCCGGTACCCGCTCCTTCATCATGCGGTCATATTCCCGGTCGACCCTCATATCCGACAGGTGCTGTGCTGCGGCATATGCCGTGCTCTTAAGGCCGTTCCTTCCGATAAAATCAGTTAACCTCTTCGTATTCATATTTAGAGATCGCGACTTCCCTGTACTCGCCCCTGATGGAAGTAGGCATATCGATGTAGTTGAATAAAAGCTCCAGCGTCTTCAGTGACTGGGAAGCCATCTTCACATTGGATACCTGATCGGTCTCCCTCCAGGAAATGGGAAAGAATCTGATGGTCTGATTGTAATAAGAGGAGGCTAAGAGCATGGTGCAGTTAAACATGAGATTGTCGGGGAATCTGAGATAGTACTTATCCCTCAGCATCTTCACATCATACATGTTGAGACCCGATCCCAGATCAAAGACTCTCTGCTTTACTCCTATGGCATAAAGGAAATTGTAGACTATATTTCCCACGGTCCTGAAAAGGGAATAGCCTTCAAGCCTTGACTGGAGCATGAACCTTGCTCCGAGTACACAGTCATATCCTCTGTATATCTCCTTCTTTAAGACAGGCAGGAAATCATGGATGTCCCCCTGATCATCTCCGTGGAGAACGATGATGTAGTCGAACTTATGCTTCAGGGCATAGGAAAAGGCCACCTTATGAGATCCTCCCAGCCCGTAATTGTCCCCGTTTCTCAGCAGCTTCAGAGGGAGATAGGTATGCGTCCTCTGATATTCCTTTACTGCCTCTTCGGTGCCGTCGGTACTGCGGTTATTCACAACGATCACCTCGGAAATGTATGCCATGACCTTCTCGTCGAGACTGTCCAGCACTCTCACTATCTGTTTCTCACAATTATATGCGGGAATAAAGAGCAGTATCCCGGGTACCTTGTTCATAGAGTCCCTCCTTATTTTGAAATGATCCTGTTAAGCTTGATAAAATCTCCCAGGGATCTTATCCCAACCCCCGTTATCTTGCCCATATTGATGGAGTTCGTGCCTCCCTGCCTGGGCCTGAAGGTTATGGGCAGATACTGTATCCTGTATTTCCTCTTTTTGAAGATCACGGAGATCAGCACATTTGACAGGAAATAATCCGTGGGGATGTATTTCAGTTCCTTCTCCAGTACCGATGCCTTCATGAGCCTGAAGGGGGTATTGGCATCCTTGACATAGGTATGGAAGGTCAACAGTATGACCGCCCTCAGGATCCTGGTGACCACAACCCTTGAAAAGCCGTCTTCCCTGCTCTTCCTGTAGCCGATGATCATCTCGTATCTCTTTCTGTTATCCCAGAAATCCTTAAATTCCGAGGGATCCGTCTGACCGTCGGAATCAGTCTGGAATACATAATCGGCTCCGTGGTCTATGGCATATCTGTATCCGTACAATATGGTAGCTCCGTGTCCGGAATTCTCCTTTTCTATGACCTCGAGCCTCGGGAACTCATCCTTAAGCCCCCGGAGTACTTCCCCCGTGGCGTCGACGGATCCGTCATTGATCACAAGGAGCTTTGATCCCTCTTCTCCCATCATGACATTCGGATACCATTCCCTCACTACCTGCTCTATAGTATCCTGCTCATTGTATGCAGGTATGACCATATATAATCTGTCCATATCCATCCTTTCCGTTCTTTTCCTTTTGCATCATGCGCCTCATCAGCCTGCTCTCTTTAAGACCGTCTCGCAGGAAATAACCACAAAGGCTATGACACACGCATAATATAATGCTCCGCTTATGGTGAGGCAGATCACATTCTCGTTAAATACCCTCAGTATAAAGAAGAACATCAATGTAGTTATAAGATATATGATCTCCGCCGTCTTCATCCTGCCCGTGGCAAAGTACCCGAAGACCATGATCATGATAAAGAAATCATAGGTCCTGTGGTAGGTCATGATAAGTGACAGCAGTATGGCGGTGGAGATAAAAAGCTCATCCATCCCTGCAGGCATCATGACTGCCAGTATCACCAGGAAGATCATGATCCCTCCGGTGATAACTACGGTATAAGAAGCCCCTCCCGTTAACACTCCCACGTCTATGCTGCCCTGGGCCGAAAGCGCTGACGCCACTTTTAAGGGCTTGATCAGCATGTCTGAAAATGACTCCCCCAGCACTGCAGCAGCAACCTGAGTCAGTACCAGATGGGGCAGGAGGCTTATCAGAAGCTCCTTCCATTTCTTCCTGTAGATAAAATATATGGCAAGAGGCGCAGTCACCGTGTATTTCAGGTAGGAAAGCGATAGCACCAGCCCGACTGTGACCGGGTTCCCCAAAACTCCCTTCTCCTCTTTTTCCGAAAGATAAACCGCAAGGAGAAAAAAGGCCAGGGCAAATATGGTATGCTGTCCGACTCCCAGCTGATTCCTCCAGGGCGTGCCCGACAGCATCAGCATTATGAAGACCGGATAGAGCCTCTCGTCCACATCCTTCATGAATGTCTTTTTCAGAAGCATTATGATGACACTCGTGAGGATGAGATTGGTGACAAGCCAGGCCCACCTTGCCGCCTTGTAGGGCATCAGGGCATAGGGTGTCAGTATATAAAGCAGGGACGGAAACTGGTTCGCTTCCATCTTCTGAGGAGTTCCAAGGCCTTCAAAATAGCTGTAGAACTCGTTAAGCTTTTCAACGGACCTTAGTTTGTCCTCATCGGGATCAAGGCTCATGTCATAAGGATCTATGCCCGCCATCAGGGCTGCCGAGGCGTCATATTGAAAATCCTGACTCCATGTTATGGCATTCCTTATGCCCTCGTATACAGATACAACACTGAGCAGTGTTACAAGAAAATATAGCACCGCCCAGAATCTGTTGTCTGCTGTGATCTTTTTGATATAGCCCCTCATCCGAAAGTCCGCCGCTTTATGCCATGGCGATGACAGCCTCCTTCAAAGCCTCAAGCCTTCTGTCGGAATCCTCAAGGCTTGTTCCCTTTACTCCCATGTAGAACTTGATCTTGGGCTCGGTTCCCGAAGGTCTTACGCAGCACCATGAATCGTTTTCAAGTTCAAAATACAATACATCGGAAACAGGCAGTCCCGTAACATCAGGTCCCTTGCTGTAGTCCGTAAAGCGGTTGACCTTAAGCTCACCGAAGGCCTTCGGAGGCTCGGTCCTTATCTTTTTCATAATGGCCTTTATCTGCTCCGCTCCGTCTATGCCCTTAAGGGTTATGGTATGGATGCCTTCCCTGTAATAACCGTATTTCTCGTATATATTGATCATCTGATCCCAGAGAGTCAGGTTCTGCTTCTTGTAGAAGGCAGCTGCCTCAGCAAGGCACATGACCGCGCAGACCGCATCCTTATCCCTTGCATGAGTACCGGCCAAACATCCGTAGGATTCCTCCAGTCCGAATACATATGTGTGGGATCCGTCCTGCTCGAATCTCTTGATCTGATCCCCGATATATTTGAATCCCGTGAGGACCTCTATGAGATCTATGCCGTTACTCTTTGCTATGGCATCCGCGAGATTTGTGGTAACTATGGTCTTTACCAGGGCACCGTTTGCAGGAAGTGTTCCCATCTTTTTCTGCTCCAGGATACGATACTCTCCTATGAGCATGCCCGACATATTGCCTGTGAAGGGGATGTATTCTCCCGTTGCCTTATCCTTGGCATATATACCAAGTCTGTCCGCATCGGGATCCGTGGCCAGCACGATATCCGCATCCTTTTCCTTCGCAAGGGCCAGAGCATAGGTAAATGCCTTGGGATCCTCCGGATTGGGATAATCAAGGGTTGTAAAATCGGGATCCGGCAGCTCCTGCTCCGGAACAACGAATACATGCTTGAATCCAAGCTCCTTCAGGATCCGCCTTACGGGGATATTTCCCGTGCCGTGAAAGGGTGAATAAACGATCTTTATATCATCAGCCATCTCACTTATGATCTCGGGATGGATGATAAGCTTCTTAAGCTCCTCCATATATCTGTCGTCTATCTCGGCCCCTATCACATTATAGAGTCCCTTCGAACGGGCCTCCTCCATATCCATGGTCTTGGCGTCCTGGATCCTTACCGCATTGACTCTGTCTATGATCTCCTGGTCCCTGGGCACGGATACCTGTGCACCGTCCTCCCAGTAAACCTTATATCCGTTATATTCAGGGGGATTATGGCTGGCGGTGATGACAACGCCGGCTATGCAGGAAAGCTCACGAACTGCAAAGGAAAGCTCCGGTGTAGGACGAAGGGAATCAAATACATAGGCCTTTATGCCGTTTGCCGCAAGACAAAGAGCCGTGACATCGGCGAACTCGGGAGACATGAACCTGCAGTCATATGCTATGGCTACACCCTTGTCCTGTCCCTTATTCTCTATGATGTAATCAGCCAGACCCTGAGAGGCCTTGCGCACCGTATATATGTTCATACGATTGCTTCCGGCACCTATGATGCCTCTTAAGCCGCCCGTACCGAACTCGAGCTCTTTATAGAACCTTTCCTCTATCTCCTTTTCATCCCCCCTGATGCCTTCCAGTTCTTTCTTTGTATCAGCATCAAAATAAGGGTCGCTAAGCCACTGGTTATAGCTTTCCATATATCCCATAATAGATACCTCCTGTAAAGAAATGATCGCTTTTATAATTATACCATGCCTTGGCAAGGGTCAAAAGGCATCAGGAAACCATGGGTGCGGGATGGGCCTTAAGGGTATAATTGCTGTGGTCCAGACTGAAGTTCGGATTGAAGTAGGGGTCTCCCGCCTCAAGATCCTTCGCCCATTTTTCACAAAATGCCGCCGATTCCCTGTCATAGCGCTTTGCTCTTGTATCATCGGAGCCGTTGATATCGGAGCCTCTGCTCCTTGATTCATAATGATACAGCTCGGCAAAGGGAGTAAAGACGTTCAGTTTTCCCATGTGCCTCAGTTTCAGGCAGAAATCCACATCATTCAATGCAACGGCGAAATCCTCGTCAAAGCCCGAAACAGCATCAAAATCCTTTCTCGATACCATAAGGCAGGCACCCGTCACTGCAGTCACATCCTGAGCATAGCAAAGCCTTCCCATATAGCCCAGATTATCCTTTGACAGCATATAATGGGTATGCCCGGCGCTCCTGTGCGCCCCCAGTCCTATCACTATCCCTGCATGCTGTATGGTAAGATCCGGATAATACAGTTTGCATCCTACTGCCCCCACATCCTCTCTTTGAGCATACATGAGCATTTCCTCGATGAAATTGCGGGTGATGACCTCCGTATCATTGTTCATAAGGAGCAGGTATTCTCCCGTGGCTGCCTCAGCTCCCTTGTTTATCAGGTTTGAGAAATTGAATTCATCCTGGGATACCTCAAGGATCCTGACGTTTTTGGCCTTCCTTATCCTGTCGTAATAATCCAGGGTATCCTTGTCGGTACTGCCGTTTTCCACCACTATGATCTCATAATCGTCGTATGAACTCTTATCCATTATGGATGTGATACACCTTGAAAGATCCCCTGCATGATCCTTATTCGGTATTATTATGGACACCTTAGGCCTTGCAGTAAGGGCATATCTTATCCTGAATATGGTGGCAAAGGCCTTGGTGCTCTCGATCTCGAAGTTCTCGAATCCCCGGCTTTTAAGCGAATCCGCAACCGCCCTCTTTGCCGCATCTATTGCATAGGTCTTGGCATTGATATCGGCAGCTGTGGATCCCTCATGGCTTCTCCAGTAATAAAGGATATGAGGCACATGAACGATACCGTTCTCATACTTCACTGCCTCCCTCGTGAGTCTTAAGATCAGGTCATGATCCTGACTGCCGTCATATTCCGAACGGAATCTGCCTGTCTTCTCTATAAGTTCCCGCTTAAAAGCGGAGAAATGGCATATGTAATTATTTGCCCTGAGATTGTCCGGTGCAAAGTCCGGCTTGAAATGCAGGGTTATCATGTTATTTACCGAATCCCCCTTAAAGGTGGCCTCATCGGAATAAATAAACCAGGCATCCTTATCCTCCAGCACCTTCATATATTCGTACAGAGCCGAGGGATGGAGGAGATCATCATGATCCATCAGGGCGTAATAATCCCCCTCTGCCAGGTCGAAGCAGGCATTGGTATTCTCGGATATGCCGCCGTTGTGCTCAAGCTTTTTGTATCTTATCCTTCCCTTCCCGTCGGCTTTTGCATATTCTCCGACTATATCCCCCACATAGCCGTGCTCTCCGTCAGAGCCGTCGGCAAGACAAAGCTCCCAGCCGCCGTAGGTCTGGGCAGTAACACTCTCTATCATCTCCCTCAGAAAATTCTCGGGAGTATTGTACAGAGGTATGAGTATCGAGAAGACATGCTCCTTCTTAAACTGTCTCTTTTCAGCCTCCGCTCTTTCTTCGGGAGTGGGGTAGCTCTGTGTCCCGTGATATTTGTAAGCGGATCTCTCGATCTTTTTGGACTTCAGCTTCCTTATGACCTCCTTAACGGACCCCAGCCTCTTTACTCTTATTATGGCATTCTTGCAATGAGACCATAAAAGCCTTACGGGCATGATCATCCTGTAGATCATGCTTTTCTTCAGCATGTCCACCTTATTTGTAAGATCCTTATGCTCCGCCTCAAGATCGCAAAGCTGTCTTACAAGCTTCTCGTTTTTTTCCTTTTCTTCAAGGTAGAGTTCCTTGTAATAGCTGTCTATATCTTTCTCTTCTTCTGACATTCTTCTTTTCCCTTATAGATCCTTCCCCGTCTGCTCACCAGTACGGGTGTGGCGATGAACTCTCTTTCCTCCCTGATGCGCTCAAGGACATCCATGCTCACTCTTGCGATAAATCCGAATTCCTTTTCTTTCTTTTCCGTTTTATATACCTCACCCACATCAGGGCGGGGCATGGCGGTTGCCTTTACAAGGTAGCAGGTCTCACCTGTCCTTATGACCACAGCCTTATCAAAGCAGTTTTTCCCCTCCATGAAGATCCATCCCGAAAGCTCATAGAAGTCTTCATTTCCATATGCATCCGACAGTCTGTAGTCAAATCTGTCTAAGGCAGCATGGATCCTGTTCCTGCTCCTTACCTTCTTCTTCAGTACTGAAGGCTCCGACAGTCCTGAGCCTTCATATTCCATGGGAAGGTTGATATCGAAATCAAGCCCGGTCCCGGTGATGTTACCGCTGATATACGGATCACCCTTAGCAAGGGTCTTTTCATGCTTTTTGCAGAACAGATCCTTTTCTTCCTTAAGCCTTAGATAGGAAGCCCGGTCCCTTCTGTCATCAGGTCTGGTGGCCGACTCATAATGTATCAGATGATGCGAATTGACGCACACATTATACAAGCCCTCTTCGTGGAGCTTCAGACACAGGTCCACATCATTATATGCGACCGCCAGTTTTTCATCAAACCCGCCGGCTTTTTCAAACCTGTCCTTCCTTACCGCAAGAAGGGCTCCCGTCACCGCCAGGGTATTGATATCACTGTCGCTGTAACCGTGATAATAGCTTCCGTCCTCATATCCGGAAAGCTTGTGGGATGGGCCGCTTTTAAGGATCGTGACCCCGCAGTGCTGTATATGGGTAAGATCCGGATAAAGGAGCTTTATCCCCACCGCACCGCAGTCCTCCTCACAGGCCTTTGCGGCAAGCTTCTCCAGTATGCCCTTTTCTTCTGCAGGTATCTCGATATCGTCATTCATGAAGATGAGGACTTCACCCTTTGCCCTTTTTGCACCTTTGTTGTTAAGAGCGGAATAATTGAATGCCATGGGCTCATATGCATAGTCTATGCCGCCCACTTTGCATATCTCCTCGTATTTCCTGCGGTTTGCCTCACTGCTGCCGTTATCCGTCAGGATTATCTGCACGTTCTCCCCGACAAGAGATGCCCTGAGGCTGTCATATGCTCCCCTGAAAAGCTCCGGATGATCCTTTGACAATATGATGACTGAGATATCAAGACCGGGTCTTATATCCGGAAGGATACCTTTTTTTACATCCTCCCGCTCTCTGACCCTGTGATACAGAACCTTATCGATATGGCAGACCCGGTCCCTTTCAAGATCCCAAAGTTCCCGGCTTACGCCCTTTCGTATGGCATACATGCCGTTTATGTATCCTGTGCTTCTTTGAGTATCGGGAGAATATCCCGGTTTAAAAAAGGGATCGCATCTTTCATCATCCCTTATGATGTCCTCGTCACAGTATATGAGGTCGTAATCCCCCAAAGCGGCATGGCGGGCAAATTCGTTGACTGCATCGGGATCCGGCACATGATCATCCGAGTCATAAAACACGTCATATTTCTCGAGAAATCTCCCTATGGCATGTATGTCATGCCCGGCGTCACGCCACTTTTCAGTTTTTTCTATCCACTGCAGATACCTTGACATATACCTTCTTCTCGGGACGTCTGCCCAATATATGATTATCCGGGGTCTCGTATTCTTCCAGCATCCTGCCGATATCCCGGGACATATCGTTATCTACGGTCCTGATAGTGTATTCCAGGTGGAAGCTCTTAATGCCCGATACTCCTTCAAACACCAGCTGTGGATCATCGTGATCGTATATGACGGTATTGCCGCACACATGACCGTTGGCCATGGCATCAGGTATGGAAGCGCAGATCAGCCTGATCATGCACTCACCGTCCATGGGATCCACGCGAAGCCTTACCGTCCCTTCCTTAAGAGGCAGGTCGAGACTCACCTTCATATCGTCGGAGACATCTCCCGTATAGTACATGGTCTCATCTTCACTAAAGCCCGATCCCGTATCAAAATACAGCTTGACCCTGCCGGCCCGAAGCAGCATGCTGTGGCTTGTCACCGCCTGAGCAAGGGTCACATATCCGCTTCCGAAGATATCATACATGATCTTTAAGGATGCATGATCTCCCGCTATCTTCTGCTGCAGTCCGATCTCCTTTTCATCAAAGCCTGCCTTGTCTGAAAGATCCAGTCCCAATATGCCGTAAAGGTCCGGTTCCGGTATCAGGTCCTTATTCTCCTCAAGGAAATACCTGGCTGCTCTGTAGATGATGAACTCGGGATCGCAGTCCTCCTCTGTCCATTCGTAATCCGTTATGTTCCATGCACCGTCCGGTGTGATGATGATATTGGAAAAGATAAGATCCAGATCTATGGGTCTTTTTGCCCTTACAAAGGAGGCATACTGTTTCAGGATCTTCTCATAGGATCCCTTCAATCCCTTTTTGATCTGATCGGAAAGCACCTCCTCCAGTGTCCTTCCGGAGAGGTATTCGAACTGGATCCCTTCGAAATCACCGTTTTCATCCGTGACTATCCTTGCTTTGTTTATCCTCACGGTCCTGCTGGCAAGCTTTGCCATTTTGGCGGATGTGCTGTACATGTTCAGCAGATGCTCCTGTGCCTTTAAGGTCTTGGGATATTTCATCACGAATCTCTTGTGATAGCCATCCTCCAGGATATCTGTCCTTATCTGGTATTTTGGATCTCTCTCATCGGAATGTCTTGAAAACAGAGTCTTCTTGACCTTGAAGCTCTCGATCCTGTCCTCCTTTGACATGAACACCAGGAAGGAATTGGATATGGAAGGGAAGGCCCCCTCCTTAAGCACCTCGTCATAAACCTTTGCTTCATCAAAGACCACGAACCTGTCGGCATCAAAATTCCTTATATTATCCGTAAGCTCTCCTGTCCTTGGGAGCCGTTCGTTTGAAAAGATGGTGGTGGGAAGCTTGTAATCGGGATAAGGATAGTAGAACTCCGCCCTAAGTCCCGCATTTTTGGCTATTTCGCACATACCCTTATGGGAGAAGGTCCTGACACCCTCACTGCCTCTGTAGCCCTCGATCCCGTCATAGAACCCGCCTGTATGATCCTCCCTGCAGCCCGAGATATACTTCAACCCGTATTTATTCTCTATGGCGCATACTATCTCACCGCCAAGAGCCAGGTGTGAAGAAAGTCTTTTGAGTATCTCGTTGTAGGGATCCCTGGCATGGATATACATGCCGGCATATTCCAGCACGCCGATGAGGAAGATATAATCGTATTTTTCCTCAAGATCCGGCTCTATATCCTCAAAATTGCCGACTATTATGTCTATATTGTCGATATCCCTGTTCCTGTAGGCGTTGATAAGGCTTCTCTTGTGAGACAGCTCTATGCAGGTGACGCTCCCCGCCTTCTTAGCCAAAGTCGAGGTGACCGCCCCGCATCCCGAACCGATCTCAAGTACCTTATGTTTCTTCCGGATGTGGATGAAATCGACTATGTTTCCCCTGATATCGGAGAGATGATAGAGTACACTCCAGTTTGCCCGCTGTGCTATGATGCGGTTATAGTTCTCCGGCGGCTCAGCCTTTACTATCTCCAGCAGCTCGTCCTCGGCACTCCCCTCGCTGTAGAGGTCTTCCCCGTTGTAGTATTTAAGGTCCAGACAGACCTTGCCTATCTGTTCAAATCTCTTTTCCATTTTTCACCAGCACTACTTCAGAATCCATGTCATAGTAACCCACCGTATCCTTCGATGAGATCACCTGAATGTTAAATATATCATATAATCTGTGGTATACGGTAAATTCTCCCCCACGATATCCCACTAATCCCAGGGATACCAGGTAGTCCCCTCCCTGCAGCATCATGTTCTGGGTGAAGGTAGCCACGATCTCGTCACCCTCGTGACACTCTCCTGTGGAAAGCTTTTCGAACATGGTATTGGTACCGGTTATCTCCACTCCCATACGGTTCTTGATGGACAGGGCTATGATGGGCTCCGAGATGTCGGCTAAGAACTTCGTCTTCACCTTTACGGAATAGCTGTCCCCCTTTATCAGGGTATTGGTCATATTCCCGGAGTTGTCTATAAGGCAGAAATCCTCTATCCTGGCAAGACCGCTGCCGTAGGTATCATTTGAAGGGTTTAATGTCATGTGGCTTTTCCACAGGCCGTCCCTTACATTCCTGTTAAAGGATCCCTTGAGGGTTCCGTCCTCTGCCACCTGTTCGGAGCCTGACATTTCCGAGCTTGTCTGATTTACAAGCACCTTCTTGTACATGTCTATGATCTCCTTGGGATTGCCCTCAGCCACCTTGACTCCGTGATCCAGCAGGATCACCCTGTCACAGTATTTGCTGATGGAGGAAAGATCATGGGACACGAA
Organism: uncultured Lachnospiraceae bacterium; assembly: GCA_946616305.1. Classification (GTDB taxonomy): domain Bacteria; phylum Bacillota; class Clostridia; order Lachnospirales; family Lachnospiraceae; genus NK4A144. Next base: position 14,362 of record CAMOIV010000020.1, read on the forward strand.
CAGTATGGTCCTCCCCTGGGCCTTAAACTCCTCGAACTTATGATAACATTTGTTTTGGAAAAATACATCCCCGACAGAAAGTGCTTCATCAACCACCAGGATCTCAGGGTCGATATTAATGGCAAGGGCAAAAGCAAGACGAACGAACATACCTGAGGAGTAGGTCTTGACCTGCTGGTGGATGAACTCTCCGATATCGGCAAAATCAAGGATATCCTTAAGCTTTGCGTCGATCTCCTCCTCCGAGAAGCCGTTCATGGTACCATTCAGATATACATTCTCCAGGCCGGTGAATTCCATGTTGAATCCGGCTCCCAGCTCGAGAAGAGCAGAGATCCTGCCGTTTATCTCCACATTTCCGGCCGTGGGAGACAAAACTCCTGTTATTATTTTAAGAATGGTGGATTTACCGGATCCGTTAGTCCCTATTATGCCCACGGTCTCACCCTGCCTGACCTGCATGGACACATCCTTAAGGGCATAATGCTCCTTATAGAGCTTCTTCCTGGAAAGTCCCAGGGAATCTCTCATCCTGTCTCTCTGTCTGCTGTATAGCTTGTACATCTTATCCAGATGCTCTACCTTGATGATAACTTCTCTATTATCCATATCCTCTGTTCTGTCAGTACCGTGACTACAGTATATCAGCGAAATGAACCTTCAACCTACGGAATACCAAAGCGCCCAGAAGGAAGGCTCCGACTGTGAATATCCAGAAATAAGCCGTGGAATAAAAATGCTCAAAGAACCACATATGATCCAGCAGCGCCATCCTGTACCCGTCAACTATGTAGAATACCGGGTTCAGTTTGAATATCATCTGCCATATCCTGGGAAGCATGTTTATATCCCACATAATGGGAGTGATCCAGACTCCCACCTGCAGCAGTATCCCGATTATCTGTCCCAGATCCCTGAAAAATACCACAACGGAGCAGGTAATGTATGACATGCCCAGCACCAGCAAAAAGGCGCACAGGGAGAAATATATCACCTGGATCCAGTAAGGATTGGGATATATACCGTTGAGTATCAGTATCACCATGGTCACTGCCACCAGAAATACGTGTATGAAAAATGCTGAGAATATCTTGATGATCGGAAGGATGCTGATCTTGAAGACTACTTTTTTTACAAGGAACTGATATGAGAGAAGCGCGCTGGTGCCCTGCCCCCATGCATCCGAGAAGAAAAACCAGGGCACTATGCCCACTATGAGCCAAAGCACAAAAGGGTAATCCTGAGTTTCGGAAACAGGGGCCCTGCCTCCCATGGTAAATACGAACCAGTAGACCAGCACCGTGACCACGGGCTGTATGAAGGCCCAGACGATGCCCATGTAGGATCCGGCATATTTGGACCTGAAATCATTCTTTGCCAGCTTCCAGATAAGCTTTCTGTTAGACCAAAGCTCCTGAGGCAGGATGACTATCCAGTCAAAAAATCTCGCGAACACAAAAAATGCACCCCAAAGCAATGCCACGGAAATACATTTTTTAATTATCTCCTGCATCGGGTCGGCAAGTATATTATGATGCAGTATGATGTAGGCTGACCAGACCGCAGCAAGGACGGCTGTGATCACGGTCACTGTCTTCTTTGTTGTCATCAGTCGATTCCGCGTCCCGCCTTATATTCCGCAAAGGTTGGCCATCCTCTGTCTCTGTCATTGATATTGAGCTCGGTTCCGTCAAGCTTTGGCCAGATGATCCCTATATCCTTGTCATCAAAGGGCAGTCCGCCCTCATCCCCGGGATGATAGAAATCAGTGCACTTGTAACAGAATTCCGCAACATCCGAAAGAACGAGAAAACCGTGGGCAAAGCCCTTGGGGATAAAGAACTGTTTTTTATTCTCCTCCGACAGCGTTGCCCCGAACCATTTGCCGAAGGTTTCAGACCCTTTTCTTAAGTCCACGGCAACGTCGAATACTTCGCCTCTTACGACCCTCACCAGCTTATCCTGGGGATGATCTATCTGGAAATGAAGTCCCCTCAGAACTCCCTTTGAGCTCATGCTCTGATTGTCCTGAACGAAGGTCATATCTATCCCCGCCTCGGCAAAATCATTGTAATTATAGGTCTCCATGAAGTATCCGCGCTCATCCCCGAATACCTTTGGAGTTATCACCTTTAATCCTTCTATGTGACAGGTTTCTACAGTTATTTTTCCCATTGTTCCGATTCCCCTTAATATATTGATCAAAGCCCCAGAGAGGGGTCTGTTATGAGATTCATATCCACTCGTCCCGTTATGCCGTCCACCGCTCCGCCGGAGGTGTACTGCCATATGCTGTAGGGCCCTTCATATGTGGGGCCTTCCGCTCTGTATTGCGCCAGCCATTTGGTATATCCCTCAAATGCCTCCATATTGAGGCGGTTCGTCATCCAGGTCTTGTTGGCATACACGCCTGCGTTGTACCCAAGGCGCCTGGCCTCGTCCAGAAATGCCTTTACTATGACCGTCCTGGAATCCCTGTCCAGGGGATCGGCTCTTCCGCCGTTGGCGTTCCCGGAGCTCTCCACATCCAGGAATACCGGCAATGAAAGGTCTTCGGCACTTACCAGGGTAGCTACTGCACCGGCCTCTTCCCTGGCTTCCTCCTCGGTTATGGCCTGAGTAAAGAAATACACTCCTATCTTCATACCCGCAGCCTTTGCTCCCGCAAGATTGGCCTTGAAATAAGGATCCTCCACCAGTACTCCGGAAGTCGAGCCTCTGTATCCCGCCCTGATTATGGCAAATTCGATGCCCGATGCCTTAACTCTGTTCCAGTCGATCTCCTTATTGTATTTCGATACATCTATGCCCATGGTCCCGGCAAAAAGCTCAGGTAGTGAGGGCGGCTCTCCTGCCTCTTCCTCTTCCGTCTTTTCCTCGGACAAAAGCGCGGTATCCTCTACTGCTGCATTTATCTGGGATTCCTGCATCACTATGCTTCTTATCCCAGCCGAGGGCAGATATCTGATATCCGGCTTGATGTTGATCTTAGAGCTTGTATGAAATCCCTCGGGATCCGATACCTCCACGGTATATTCTCCGGAGCCTAAGGAGTCTATGTATATGAGGCCGTCACGATCATCATCCGTGGTCTCATATCCTTCTCCCGAAGGAGCAGTTATATCGGCCTTCCATGGGATGCCTGCGGCATCTCTGCCGTCGCTTCCCACCATCCTGATCATAAGGTCCGATTCACTGGAGGTAAGGAGAAGCACATATTGTAACATCTCTTCAGATACGGCAGCCTCCTCATTGCGGGATCCGCTTCCGGTATCACCCTCAGTATCATCATAGATCCCTTCGATCATGGATACCGCGATATCGGATGAAGCCGATGAGGCTTCAGGTTCATTATTCTCCTGCCGGTCATCTTCCCTTACACCTTCTGCATCCGCTGATGATACAGCCTTCAGGTATTCTTCTCTTTTTTCTTTCTGATCCCTGCCGTATCCGATAAGCAGAGCAGAAAGGAACAGGATACAGGTAAGGCCTATGATGATCCCCGGGATCAGTATAAGACGAAGCCTTCTTCGATCCATTTCCTACAGACCGTTTGCGATCTCCTGCAGATATGCGCCGTAAGCGGTCTTGGAAAGAGGCTCAGCCAGCTTCATGAGCTGGTCTGCGTCTATATATCCTCTCTTGTAAGCTATCTCCTCTATGCAGGAGATGTACAGTCCCTGCCTCTTCTGGAATGCGGCAACGAAATCCGATGCATCCAGCAGACTGTCATGGGATCCGGTATCAAGCCATGCGAATCCTCTGCCCAGAGTCTCTACGTAGAGATCTCCTCTTTCCAGATAGGTATTGTTGATGCTGGTTATCTCTATCTCTCCTCTTGCAGAGGGCTTAACGTTCTTCGCTATATCCACCACGTCATTGTCATAAAAATACAGACCCGGCACTGCATAATTGCTCTTGGGCTTCGCCGGTTTCTCCTCAATGGATATGGCGCGTCCGTTTTCATCGAACTCAACCACGCCGTATTCCGTGGGATCCTTAACATAGTATCCGAATATGGTGGCTCCCTTTGTCCTCTCCACAGCGGCCTTCAGTGTTCTCGAAAAGCTCTGTCCGTAGAAGATATTATCTCCCAGAACCATGGATACATTATCGTTTCCTATGAAGTCAGCGCCTATGATAAAAGCTTCCGCCAGTCCTCTGGGAGCCTCCTGCACAGCGTAGCTGAAGCTGAGTCCCAGCTGGGATCCGTCTCCGAAAAGCTCCCTGAACATGGGGAGGTCCCTGGGAGTGGATATGATGAGTATCTCCCTTATCCCCGCAAGCATCAGGGTAGACAGCGGATAATAGATCATCGGCTTGTCATATACGGGCATCATCTGTTTGCTTACCGCTTTGGTGAGAGGATAAAGCCTTGTTCCGGATCCTCCTGCAAGTATTATTCCCTTCATTCGTTGTACATCCTCTTGTAGTATTCCTGATAGTCTCCTGATGTCACGTTCTTCATCCAGTCCTCATGCTCCAGGTACCACCTGATAGTAAGCTTTATGCCATCCTCAAAGCTTGTGTCCGGAAGCCAGCCCAGTTCATTATGTATCTTGTCCGGAGCTATGGCATATCTTCTGTCATGGCCCTTCCTGTCCTCCACATAGGTGATAAGATCCTCGGATACATTGGCAGATCTCGGATCATCGGGAGGAAGTATCTCCTTAAGGGTCTTGATGATGGTCTTAACGATATGTATGTTCTCTCTCTCGTTATGTCCGCCGATGTTGTATTTCTCTCCAATCCTTCCGGACTCTATGACCATGTCTATACCCTTGCAGTGGTCATCCACATAAAGCCAGTCTCTTATGTTCTTTCCGTCACCATACACGGGAAGCTTCTTGCCCGTTAAGGCGTTGTTTATCATAAGGGGTATCAGCTTCTCGGGGAACTGATAGGGTCCGTAATTATTGGAGCAGTTGGTGATCTTGGCGGGGAAATGGTAGGTATCCGTATATGCCTTCACCAGAAGATCCGCAGAAGCCTTGCTGGCTGAATATGGTGAATGAGGATCATAGGGAGTAGTCTCATAGAAATAATCCTTAGGATCGCTAAGCGATCCGTATACCTCATCGGTGGATACGTGGAGGAATACCTTTCCCTCTTTGTATGTACCGTCCGGAAGCTCCCAAGCTGCCTTTGCACTGTTTAGCATAACAGCCGTTCCGATAACGTTGGTCTCCACAAATACCTCAGGATTCTTGATGGATCTGTCCACATGGCTCTCAGCTGCAAAATGGACCACCACATCAATGTCATTGTCCTTAAATATCCTGTCTATGGCTTCCTTGTCCCTGATATCGGCTTTGACGAAGGAATAATTACTCCTGTTTTCAATCTCCTTCAGGTTTTCCAGGTTGCCGGCATAGGTGAGGGCATCCACATTGATGATGTTTATGTCATCACCGTATTTACGGAACATGTAATGAATGAAGTTGGAACCGATGAATCCGGCTCCACCGGTTACAAGATAGTTTTTCATCATATTCTCCTTATCAGATCCCGGTTCGGGATTTTGTACTTTATCCGCCACTTTCAAACGGGTTTAAGTATAGCAAATTATACGTATTTATTCAATTATCCCCAAGGTATGCCAGGGGGTACTCATCCTTATATCTGTGATCCAGAGAGGGTTCCGTTTCATGTGCTGCATTGTAATACCATATGGAAGCCTCTGCCGTGTCTCCCTCACCGCGATAGAATTCGCCAAGCTCAAATGCGGTTTCCGAGATCACCTCTCCCAGCGCAAGGGACCTTAAGGCATATTTCATGAATTCATCCCTGTTTCCGGATATCCTTGCCGCGCGCATCAGGACAAACATCTCTTCCCTGACCCTTTGGACATCCTTTTCCGACTCCGCGATGATCCTCATATGATCCGCTGATGCCATAAAATCCTCATCCTCACCGGATACTGCAAGCTCCCGAAGATACATATCCAGAAGCCTGGCAGGCAGCTCACCCTTTTTCTCTATCATCTTCCGGAATATGTCAAAATCCCTGCCGGAATGAAGGGATGAGGGCTTGTGTATTATCTCGATGTCCGAATCATATATCACCGGTTCAAGGCGCACACTCTCATGTACCTCCCCTTCCCATACAAAAGTACGAAGCCGTTTGTATAACTTGGGGCGGAGCTCCTTGTCATAATTATATGTGGTATTGTATTCCAGCTGATTTGTGTAGTAGAACTGTACTATATCGACGGAACCGTCGAGACTCTCCTTAAGTGCCATAAACCGCTTTTGCTGCTCTTCATCGATGATCTCGTCGGCGTCTGCAGAGTAGATATAATCGCAGGTACATTTGCCAAAGGCAAAATTCCTTGCATCCGCAAAATCATCCTTCCACTCGTAGTCATAGATCCTGTCTGTGTATCCAGCAGCGATCTTTTTCGTGTCATCAGACGAACCCGTATCCACGATGACCGTCTCATCCGCAATATCCTTAAGACACTCCAGACATCTTGCAAGGACCTTCTCTTCATTTTTGACGATCATGCATACACTAAGGGTCATTCGTTTATGTTTATGGGAACCTTCCCCTCATCGATGAGTTTTACCATAACAGGTACTATCTGCGGATCAAACTGCGTACCGGCACAGCTTAAAAGCTCATGCTTGGCATGATCCACCGCCATGGCCTTCCTGTACACCCTGGGACTCGTCATGGCATCAAATGAATCGGCGATACAGATGATCCTTGCTATCTCCGGTATATGCTTTCCGCTAAGGTGGGTCGAATACCCTTTGCCGTCCCATCTTTCGTGATGGTACTTGGCTCCCTCGGCTATGCCCGGAAGAGCCGTGAAATCCTCAAGGATAGCTCCGCCTATGTCGACATGAGTCTGTATAAGAGAATACTCCGCATTGTCAAGCCTGCCGGGTTTTTGCAGGATCACATCCGTGACACCTATCTTGCCTATGTCATGGAGCATGCCGATCCAGTACACTCTGTCCTGATCGCTCTCGCTGTATCCCAGTTCCTTGGCGATAAGCCTCGAATATGCGGCAACCCTCATGGAATGTCCCTGTGTATAAGGGTCCTTGGCATCTATTATCCTGGCAAAGGTCCTGAAGCTTTCCAGCAGTATCATCTGGGTTTCCTGCTCTCTCTGCTGTATCTTTCTGTACTTGGCATAATTGAGCTCATCGTTCAGGAACAGTCCTGACGCAAAGATCACGCCCCCTAAAAGGATCCAGAAAAGAGGTGAGGATGTGACCTTGGTATCAAGTCTGTAACTCACCAGGTAATCCGCACAGTCCTGTGCATCATAGGTGATCATCACAAGTCCGAAGGTCTTGCTCTCGCCGCCCCTGATGCTTTGGGTCTCCTCACTGGGTGTCACGATCAGTGCCTTATCTTCCTGACTGAACTCTCCGTTCCAGGAGCTGTCGATCTCGTATTCATCGTCAAATACGATCTCCGCTCTCCAGTCATAGATCGTATATTTGCCGGGATTCACAAGCTCGAAATCGAACTCCATCCCGCTTTCATACGGATATTTACCGCCTTCGATCCACTGCTTGGTCCTTCCGCCCATGAGGCCTACTCCTCTGGGTTCGATGTCCTTTAGCGAGCCTGTTACGGTAAATGTCTTCTGTCTCAGATTATAATAATATGCGGATAAGCCGCATAATCCCAGGATTATGAGGATCAGGACGGCTGTAAACAGTTTTCTGTTTTTATCTCTGTCACCGCTGAAAACTTTCATATTTCGCTCCACAACAAATAGCCATGCACACTTTTGCGCACACTTTTTGATTATAATTGAAGAAAGAGAACTTTTCAATCCTGATTTGCCATCCGGTCCGGGATGGTTTATCATGATGAACTCAGGAGATTACAGGATGATGAAGAAAAGACTCTACGCCTTCTTAATATTTGTTTCAAGACTCCTGCGCTTTACGCGTAATAAGGACCTGGGAAGCGGTGCCGCAGGCATGGCCTTCTTCCTTTTCCTCTCCATGATCCCTATCCTGACTCTCATGTCCTACGTCCTGCCTCTGTGCGGCGTTGCCGCACAAACCATAGTTGAGGCCGCTACGGAGCTGACCCCGAATCATGTGGATGCCATGGTCACACAGCTTATATACGAGGTTTACCAGAGATCGGATCAGGTTCTCCCACTGTCACTGATATTCCTTTTCTGGACATCTGCCAATTGCATAGTATCGATAATCGTCAATCTTAAGAAGGTTTATGAGATAAAAGAGCCGAAAGGGTACATACTGCTGCATATATATGCTGTAGGATACACCTTCTTCCTTCTGGTGATCATCGCAGCCTCCATGTTTTATTTCCTCCTAAGAGTCCGTTTCATATCCCTGATAGCTCCCTTTCTAAGATCCCTGCCGGTTATAGGAGGTTTCATGGCATACGGTAAGTTCATAGTGGTGGTGCCCTTTTGGACTCTGCTGCTCATACTGCTCTATAACCGAGTCTCACGTATGAACGCCCCGGGAGGGGTACTCAGCAATCTCCCGGGAGCGCTTTTTGTATGCATTACCTGGTTCCTGTTTACCTCTTTGTTCGAGTGGTATCTGGGGAAGTTCAACAACTACAGCACCTTCTACGGCAGTATGGCCTCCCTGGCAGTATTCCTGATCTGGCTCTACGGCAGCAGCTACATCCTGCTCCTCGGCGGCTGCGTAAATCACCTGCTTCACACCGCTCCGCCTGTCGTACCTGCCCCAAAGTCCCGCCGTCGGGAGAAGCAGGACGGTGACTGATAGAAAAAAGTGCCGGGATACTGTCTATCCCAGCACATCAATTATCTTCGCCACAAGCTCCGACTTCTTTGAAGGCTTGAGCACGTAGCCTTCAGGCTTCAGATCCACAAGAGTCTTTATCACTGTTTCCTTTTCCGATACACCCGTAAGGAATATCACAGGGATATCTTTATAATCGGAGTTTGCGCGAAGTCTGTCAAAGACCTCAGGGCCGTCCATCTCAGGCATGATGTAATCAAGAAGTATCAGATCCACATGATACTTCTGCAGATATTTGATCACATTCTTTCCCGAAGCCACAAGGGTTACCTCGTAGAATTCTCTGAGATGCTCCTTGTTCCCGACAATAACCTATATTGCATATCGGTATTATTACGGCTAAATATAACAGCAATATCTATGCTGTGACTGTTCCGGTTTCCAAAGCCTGCTTTGAAGCATAGTAATCCTCAAACAGCTTATTTGCCGCTTTCAGGGTGTTCTGGCTTATCTCGGGGAGTTCCCTTCCCCAGGTCTTGGTCGCCTGCTTGAACCCTTTTTCCATCGCAGCCTGCATTTCTTTCATTTTATCTACATCATCACCGGCCAGAGCCGATGCAAAATCAAACAGTCTCTGTGAGGTCTTTTTTACTCCCCAGTAACCGTCCTCGCTGATATCCTTCTGCGCCTGAGCCTTGGTAGCCGCATCAACAGTGAATTTCCCACTTGCAAGCGTACTCCAGAGATCATCACCGGAAGCCTTACCGAATGTCCCGACCTGACCGGACAGGGTCTTCTGCACGAGGTTCATCATCTGGTTCTTACGCTCTTCTGCATCCGCCTTTAGCCGATCCACTAAAGCGGCCCTGTCGGATGCACTCATCTTGTTTATTGAATATGTGGAATTGTCTACAGACTCTTCAGACCTGTTATAAACAACGCCGCTGCCGTAACCATGACGGCTGCCGCGTATCTTTTCATTGTTTTCTTTCCACTCATCCAGTTCCGGTTTAACTGATTCCGACCATTTTTTATGCTCCTCAAAATCGCCCTTTCCCGCCTGGGGAATGTCTGTATTTGTGAATCCCTGTTTATTAACAGAATAGTCAGTACCTACGTTCATTGACATGATCTTCATCCTCCTTTGT
>CAMOIV010000021.1 GCA_946616305.1 uncultured Lachnospiraceae bacterium
CTTGCGATCAATGCGGATCCCTACTATGGCTTTGTATACGCTCTTACCGATGGGAAGGGGAGGATAATCTACGCAGAGCAGATCTTTTGCAATTATTCCATGGATCTGGATTATAGGGCATACATTCCCGAGGAATATCTCCTGGATGGATTTGATGCGTCGCTTGATAATGAATATGAGTTAAAGATGATGGGAGATTGAGGGCAGGATACTTTTTTCGGAGGCTTTGGATTGGATAGAGCTACTATAGATGCACTTGTAAGGGAACAGTTTAGGCTGGATACCAATTGCAGATTGGAAGATGAGGAAGAAAAATATATAAATATAAACGAGGCACGGGCAGCACAGGGGGCAAGATACTATGATGATCTGACACCCTTTTTCCGGGCGATCATATATCATGGTGAGATGTATATGTGCGCGGATCCTTCCATCATAGACTGGTGTAAAGGTAAATACGCCTTAAGCAAGCCGGAGTGGTTCTGTAAATACGAGAATCTCAGAGAACTTGACCTGAAGCTTAAGGAGTCCGGATATGAAATAAAGGATACCCATGTATACTTCCTGCCGGATCATTCCTTTGAGGGATATGAGTTCGAGACTCCCTATAAGGTTACCTGGTATGATGAAAGAGAGATAATGGCCTTTAAGGAAGAAAATCCGTTTAAGCATGCTCTGGGTTTTATTCCCGATGCGCCGGATGTTGTGGCTGTTTCCGCATCCGACGGCGATAAGATCATAGCGATGGCAGGTGCAAGTCTGGATGGCCGGAACATGTGGCAGATAGGTATAGATGTGACGCCCGAATATGAAGGGCACGGGCTGGCTGTCTATCTTGTTACAATGCTCAAGGACAGGATAATGGATATGGGGAAGGTGCCTTTTTACGGTACATCCGAGAGCCATTCCAACTCCATGGATGTAGCCATAAGGTCCGGTTTTATTCCGGCATTTACGGAGGTTTTCTGCCACAGACTTAAATGAGCAGTATACAGGAGATCCGGGAAGGGGGATCGGATCAGGGAGCGGAAGATGAATCCTGTTTATTAAATCTGTTGTAGTAGTTCATGGCTTTATTGATCCGTTTTGACAGGCCTTGATAGTGCTCGCCGTAAAACTCGGGGTAAAGAGAACCGGTATAGGTATCAGCACGTTTGGCATTGTCGGTGATACAGCGCTCGAAACCAACAGTGAATTCGGCGGCTGCAGTATAGGTGTCATCGGTATCGCGAAGAAGTTCGTTTAGTCTGCATGCTATGGGATCGCCGCCTTCGATCTCGTATATGGCAAAGGATAACTGGGCATCAATGGAGTCCTCCGGTATATCATGCTCTATGCAGTAGTTTTTAAGGGCTTTCTGCCTGTCACCGTCATCGGTCCACTGGAAAAGACCGTAGGCACCGTTTTTTTCGTTGACAGCAGAAGGGTCAAAATCCGGAGATTCGACCGCGATATTGCCCATGATCCCGCAGGCTCCGGCAGGGGAGAAGCCGGCCTTGAGCAGGTTTTGGTATATCCTTTCTTCTTTTTCCTCCAATGACATATTAATATAAGGATCGTCTATGACGGTCATAGGCTCAGGCTCTGCAGGCTCCTCTTCCTTGCGGACAACACCTATTACAGTCAGAACTATCATGGTGATAAGAAGAGCTCCGAGAACGACCAGTATCCCTATATCCATTGGCGGTTCATTTCTGTGATCCATACGATTAATAATATAATAAGTCTGTATTTTACGAAACAGAAAAGTCACGGGAAGGGCCTTCGGTATGCTTGACATTGCGCATGAACTCTTGTAATATTAGCGTTGCGCGTTGAGCGTAAGCGTGAGTAGCTCAGCTGGATAGAGCGTCTGGCTACGGACCAGAAGGTCGCGAGTTCGAATCTTGTCTCACGCATTTGAAATCCTGAGTATGACACTTGGGATTTTTTTGTAACTAAAGATACCAAAGCCGCGGGGCTTTCGGCTGACCGATATAAAGACGTAATAACCGTGAAAGGGAAGTAATATGCCCGTTTTTGATAAAATATCATCCTTTTGTATTAAATGGTATAAATGGTTCCTCTTTGCAATCCTGATCCCGCTTCCCTCCTATTCATTGATGATGGTGAACCAGCTGACCAATGATGTGGACGGACTGTGGCACGGGTCCATATCATACGCGGGAAATAACGAGCTGGGAGAGGGCAGATGGCTTTGGAGGTATCTTGATAAGGCAAGGCTGTATCTAAGCCCGGATCCTTTGACGTCATTTATCTCACTGGTTCTTCTGGCTGTTTCCGTGATACTGGTGCTGCATCTGCTTGAGGTTGAAAGCAGGATCGTCATCATATCAGCTATTCTTCTCTTCATGATCAACCCCACCGTAGGGTGCTTTCTTTCATACAGGTATATGTCTCCAACCTTCACGATGTCCGTTCTGCTTGCGATACTGGCGGCATTTTGCTGTATAAAGATAAAGAATCCCATAGTTTCCACTGCTGTTTTTGCCGTTATCCTGGCTATGAGCATGGGGCTTTATCAGACACATCTGGGCTGTGCAGTGCAGCTTCTGGTCCTTGATATCGTACTTGGGATATATAAGGGCAGATATGAGATAAAGGAAGCTCTGATAAGGGCTTTGAGGTACATTGGCTCCATATGCCTGGGAGGGATCCTCTATATAGGGATATGGAATCTGGAGCTTTACAGATACGGATCAGAGAAATCAACATATGCCGGAGCAGATCAGTATACCGTATCCGACATGATATTAAACCTGCCGCATTCGTTTGTATATGCCTGGACATCGGGCGTGGGCTTCATATTAAGCAAGCATGGCAGGGCACTTGTGGTACCCCGCATATTATACGTGATCGCTGCCATACTGTTTCTGGCAGCTGTGATCTGCGCTTTTTGCAGGCTTGTTAAAGAGAGCGTGGGAAGGGCCGTCTGGTTCCTTGTATTTATCCTGCTGATGCCGGCAGCTTCGGGATCGGTCCTTTTCCTTGCATTTGATCAAGGAGTACAGACACAGATGACCATGCCCTTTGTGCTCCTGTTTATCATAATGATATATCTTACCGTACTGTTCACAAAGGATATGGAAATAAAAAAGCCCGACATGAAGAAGACTGCAGTGGCTGTATGCGCGCTGCTTGCAGTCATATTCACATACGGAGCCCATATCCAGCTTCAGTATGATGAACAGGCGATGTATATGGGCAGGCAGAGTATGAGGACCATAACCGAGCAGATAGTGGATAAGCTCATAGCCGAGGATCTGTACGGACATGATCACAGATACTGCTTTATCGGAGCACCTTCAAACAACCGCATGTACATAAGGAATGATGTCATAGAAAAGGCGAACGGCTACGGAAAATACGGTGAGATCCTGTGGGATGCCAAGCAGTCGAGGCTCGCATGGACAACCTTCTTTGCCAACGAGATGGGCATAGATATCAGGATAGTTGATGAGGATGTATATCAGGAATTCCTTGATTCCGAGGAGGTTCAGCAGATGCCTGACTTCCCGGCAGAAGGTTCCGTAAGGGAATTTGATGACTGTGTGGTCATAAAGGTGGCACAATGGTAAAACTGTTTTTGTGCGAAGACGAGATCGTCATGCGTGACGGTATAAAAAAGCATATCAATTGGGAGAAGGAAGGGATCGAATTCGTAGGCGAGGCTGCGGACGGCGAGCTTGCATATCCCATGATCCTGGAACAGAAGCCGGATATACTGATAACGGATATCAAGATGCCCTTTATGGACGGACTTGAGCTGTCCGAACTTGTAAAGAAGGAGCTGCCGGAGACCAGGATAATAATCCTTTCTGGCTATGATGAGTTCACATACGCTCAGAAGGCTGTGTCCATCGGTGTTGAAGAGTATCTGCTCAAACCCATATCTCCTGGAAAACTTAAGGAATCCTTAAGAAGCATAGTGGAGAAGATCGAGGAAGAAAGATCATACACCGAATCCGAGAAGGAGTGGATGGCGGAGGAAGAGAGCGAAAGGACGGAGGTCATGAAGCATCGCCTGTTCGAATCTCTTATCATGCATGACATAAGCACTTCCGATGTTCTGGATAAATCAAAGGTCCTTGGCATAAACCTTACAGCCAAGGCCTACATGATGACTCTGATATACATAGCGGTCTCCGGGCTCAGTGCCGATTCCTTTTCCGAGACCAAGAACGGTATCAGGAAAGGTTTTTATTCCCTTTTTACTGATGATGACCGACTGATCCTTTTTGACAGGGGGGTTGACGGATTTGCCCTGCTTGCCATGGGAGATTCGGATAAAACGGTACTGGATCGTACCAACAGCACCATAGCCAGAATCAGAGATATCTTCAAGGAATATGAGGATGTGACATATTTTGCGGGAGTAGGCACACCCGTTAACAGACTGTCTGAAATAAGAAATACATATAATGAAGCAAATAAGGCGCTGGCCAACAGATTCCTCATGGATCCCGATAATGTAGTATACGCATACGAGTCGGGAACGGGCCGGGATACTCATGCAGAGCCGGGCAGGCTCAATATAGATACCTTTATAGACACCGAGAGCCCTCACAAGGCGATAGAGAGCTTTCTTCGGACCGGTACCATGGATGAGGCCATACCGCTGCTTGATTCCATATTTGCCACTATCGGCGAGCAGAATGTGAAAAGCTACATATTCCTCAATTACCTTACAATGGATATCTACTTTGCCATGGCAAGGTTCTTAAAGGAAATATCTGCGGACAGCGGTGCCATCGACAGGGAATGCGGAGATATAAACGCTTTTATCTCGCAGATGAGAAGTGCTGATGAGACCAGAGAGTATCTGGGCAGATATCTTGTCAAGGTGGTGGAGGCAAGGGACGGCAGGAGTGCAAAGAAGTATTCAAGGCTCCTTCGAAATGCCATCGATTATATAGATAATAATTATGCCAATGAGGATATGTCTCTTAATACGGTGGCTTCCAGCGTTAACATCTCTCCCAACCATTTCTCCACGGTCTTCAGTCAGGAGATAGGTAAGACCTTTATAGAATATCTGACGCAGAAACGGATGGAAAAGGCCAAGGAGCTGCTGATGACCACCGATATGCGCAGCAGCGAGATCGCATATGCGGTTGGCTACAGAGATCCCCATTATTTCAGTTATATGTTCAAGAAGACCCAGGGCATGACGAGCCGGGAGTACAGGTCGCGGGGGAAAGAGGATAATGTATAGCTTCCAAAGGATCAACCTTAAGAGAAGACTTGTGATAATGGCGGTGGGACTTATCCTGCCGCTTATCGGTATAGTCGGGTTCCTGTTGTATGAGTTGAACGTATTCGGCAAATCATATGATGAAACCGTTAAAAACGTTACCATGGCCAATGAATACAACGTGGATTTTAAGGAAGAGTTCGATGCCGTACTCTACCAGATGGTGGCCAGATCACTGACGAAAAATGAGGTGGAATCCCAGGTTTCCATGAGAAATCCCGACGATCTCATATCGGAGGCCGAGGCTGCTTTTGAAAATCTTCGCCCATCCACCAGATCGGAATACGGAAAGGCCAGGATAGACTCCGTTATAAAGCTTCTGACGACCCTTCGAAAGAGGATGGATGATATAAACGCATCGGTGCACGAGGACGGTTCATATGAAGAGAATATGGAAAGTCTTGATTCCGATATCAGGATCCTTACCCAGCTGATACAGGAGAGGATATCCGAGTATATCTATTATGAGACTGCCAGCATGGAGGAGATCCGTCAGGACCTTGAGATCAGGAGGCAGAGGCTCAATTATATAGCGGTAATACTTATCGCCGTCATCATAACTCTCACGGTGGCATATTACATATTGATATCGAGATCCATCACCAATCCCGTGGCAGACCTGGAGCTTAAACTGCTGCAGGCGCAGATCAGCCCGCACTTTCTATACAACACTCTGGATAATATAGTCTGGCTTGCGGAAGACGGCAGAACGGAGGAGGTTGAAGGGATAGTCACCTCTCTATCACAGTTTTTCAGGACCACTCTTGCGGGAGGGAAGGACTTTGTCAGCATAGATGAGGAGCTTAAACATATTGAAGCCTATCTGCAGATACAGCAGTTCAGATACAGGGATATACTGTCTCACGAGATAGAAATACCGGAGGAGATCAGAAAGTACGCGATCATCAAGCTGACGCTTCAGCCGGTGGTGGAAAACGCCCTTTATCACGGTATAAAGAATAAGAGAGGCGGCGGAAAGATAGTTATCAGTGCGAAGGATGAAGGCAGCAGACTGATCCTTACCGTGGAGGATGACGGGATAGGCATGGATGAAGAGTCCCTGGGATATCTCACCCGGATAATAAAGGGAAAAGAAAAGCCTTCTTCGGATAATACCGGCTTTGGCATGGCGAATGTTGCGGAGAGGATGCGTCTTAATTACGGCAAAAACTACGGTCTCAGGGTGTATTCGGAATATGGAAAGGGCACGAAGGTTGACATAATCATCCCAAAGGAACTTCCGGAATAAAAAAACCAACTTTTATCTAAAAAAATCCAAAATTTGTTCATTTTTTATTCATAATCTAATAAAAAACCCACCCGTTTTGTGAAATATTTGCATGGATTATTATTCAATGTGCACATATAATTACGCCTGTAAAGATAAAAGGGGCGTTTTTTTACGCCCGAAGTAATTAAGGAGGAAAGAATGAAAAAGAAGTTACTTAGCGCTATTCTCAGTGCAACAATGGTTATGGCTATTCTTTCAGGCTGTGGCTCAACAGCAGCTGAAGCTCCCGCTCCCGCAGCAGAGCCTGCAGCAGCAGAGGCAGAGGCTCCCGCAGCAGAGGCAGAGGCTCCTGCAGCAGAGGAGGAGGCTCCTGCAGCAGAGGCAGAAGAGCCTGCAGCAGAAGAGGAAGCAGCTCCCGCAGCAAGCGGTGACCTCATCAAGGTTGGTATCATCAACAACGACCCCAACGAGTCCGGTTATCGTACAGCTAACGACAAGGATCTTAAGGCTACTTTCTGTGAAGAAAACGGATATGATGCAGATTTCTCATACAGCCTGAAGAACGAAGAGCAGATCAACTTTGCTCAGAAGTACATCCAGGATGGAGTAGATTACCTTCTCCTTTCAGCAGCTGATACAGCAGGATGGGATTCAGTTCTTAAGGATGCTCAGGATGCAGGCGTAAACGTTATCCTGTTCGACCGTACTATCGATGCAGATCCCAGCCTCTATGCAGCTTCCATAGTTTCAGATATGGACAAGGAAGGCGAGACAGCAGTTAATTGGCTTGCAGATCAGGGTCTTGATGAGTACAACATAATCCACATCCAGGGTGTTATGGGTTCAGCAGCTCAGAAGGGACGTTCAGGCGCTCTTGATAAGAAGGTAGAGGCTGAGGATAACTGGAATATCGTTACACAGCAGACAGCTGAGTGGAACGCAGAGAATGCACAGCAGATCGTTCAGTCAGTTATCGACAACGGCAAGAAGTTCAACGTAATCTATGCTGAGAACGACGACATGGCTAAGGGTGCAGTAGCAGCTCTTGACGCAGCAAATATCTCACACGGTGTTGGCAAAGACGTTATCGTAATGGGCTTTGACTGCAACAAGTGGGCACTTGAGGAACTCCTCAACCAGAACTGGAACTATGATGGACAGTGCAATCCTTTCCAGTCCTCATACATCAGCGATGTTATCCAGACTCTTGAGAGCGGCGGAGAGATAGCTGAGAAGACCATCATCATGGATGAGAAGGGCTTTGATGCTACAACTATTACTAAGGAAGACGTAGATACATACGGAATCTAAGAGTGATAAGAACATAAACATCTGATCAATGAAACGCGGCTTAAGTTTCAGCGCAGATTGGCTGAATACTTAGGCCGTGTTTTTCGAAATAAGGAGGTTGATCGTATATGAGTGAAGGTGCTCTTTTAGAGCTGCGCGGTATATACAAGAGCTTTCCAGGGGTTAAAGCACTTCAGAATGTGGATTTCAATCTCAGAAAAGGCGAGATCCATGCTCTGATGGGAGAAAACGGAGCCGGGAAATCAACTCTTATCAAGGTTCTTACAGGGGTATATACAAAAGACGAAGGCGATATCACACTGGACGGACAGAGCGTAAATATCCGCTCGCCGCAGGATGCTCAGCACATGGGAATAAGTACGGTGTATCAGGAGATCACGCTGTGCCCGAACCTTTCCGTTGCGGAGAATATCTATATCGGACGTTCAGATAATGTTATACAGAATTGGAAGGAAATGTTTTCCGGAGCAGAAAAGATGCTCAAGGCTCTGGATATCCCGGCCGAGGCGACAGCACAGCTGGCCAGCTGTTCCATAGCGGTTCAGCAGATGGTGGCTATCGCAAGGGCAGTGGACATGGATTGTAAGGTCCTTATCCTCGATGAGCCTACATCTTCACTGGATGACCAGGAGGTTCAGAAACTCTTCAAGCTGATGAGAGATCTGAAGGAAAGAGGAGTCGGTATAATATTCGTTACTCACTTCCTGGATCAGGTATATGAGGTATGTGATAAGATCACGGTACTCAGAGACGGAAAACTTGTGGGCGAATATCCTATCAAAGAGCTTCCCAGAGTCGAGCTTGTTTCCAAGATGCTTGGAAAAGAGTTGGACGATATGTCTGAGATCAAGACCCATGATGTTGTAAAAGACGATGACGATTCCGTGCCTGTTATCTATGAGGCAGAGGGTCTGTCCAGTACGGAAGGGATCAAGCCCTTTGATTTCCATATAAAGAAAGGTGAGGTCAACGGATTTGTCGGACTTCTGGGATCCGGACGAAGCGAGTGCGTCAGAGCCATATTCGGCGCAGACAGAGTGCTTTCCGGTACGGTTAAAAAGAACGGCAAGATTGTTAAGATACAGAAGCCTATAGATGCCATGAAGAATGGTATAGCTTATCTTCCTGAGGACAGAAAGGTTGATGGTATCATAGGAGAGCTCTCCGTCAAGGATAACATCATCCTCGCGCTTCAGGTCATGAAGGGCTTTTTCAAGCCTCTTTCCAAGTCGGAAGCTGAGGCCTTTGCCGCCGAGTATATAGATATGCTCAAGATCAAGACAGCATCGGCTGATACACCGATCAAGTCTCTTTCCGGCGGTAACCAGCAGAAGTGTATCGTTGCAAGATGGCTGCTGACTCATCCTGAATATCTGATACTGGACGAGCCTACAAGAGGAATAGACGTAGGAACGAAGGTGGATATCCAGAAGCTTGTGCTCAAGCTTGCAGAGGAAGGTATGAGTATAACATTCATTTCCTCGGAAACAGATGAGATGCTCAGAACATGCTCAAGGCTCATAGTCATGAGAGACCGTAAGGTAGTAGGCGAACTCAAAGGAGAAGACCTTACTCAGAGCAAGATCATGAGCACCATTGCAGGAGGGGAGGTACAGTCGTGAGCGCAAAAAAGAATTCATTGTCCGATCTTTTCGGTAAGATCGTAAGACAGCAGATATTCATACCGATAGCGGCACTTTTTATACTGCTTTTATTCAATCTTATATTTGACCCCGGCTTCTTTGTCATAACCTTGGGAGAGAACAGTGCGGGGGATCCGGTCCTGTCAGGTAACCTTATAACGGTTATAAACATGGGTTCCGAGCTTGCAATACTTGCTATAGGAATGACATTTGTCACCGCTGCTTCAGGCGGACAGGATATCAGCGTGGGCGCAGCTATAGCCATTGCGGGAAGTGTACTGCTTAGAGTACTCTGCGGCGATAATACAAGACCTGCTGCAGGCGAGCTGCAAACATCATTTCTGGTTGCATTTATAGTCAGCTGTATAGTGGCCATGGCCTTCGGAGCCTTTAACGGCGTACTGGTGTCCATATTCAAGATCCAGCCGATGGTAGCGACACTGATCCTTTACACGGCAGGACGTTCCATAGCTGCCTGGATCAACAACAACGAGCTTCCCATAATAAGCGATCCTGAGTTCGGGTACTTCGGCGGGTTCATACCCGGGATACCGGTGCCTACACCGGTGTTCATAGCCATCGCATGCATGATCGTAGCTGCGCTGGTACTGAAGTTTACAAATCTTGGACTCTATACCCAGGCAGTAGGAATCAATGAGAACTCATCCAGACTGAACGGTCTGAATCCTGTTTTCATCAAGTGGCTTACATTTGTTATCCTCGGACTGTGCGTAGCAGTTGCTGCACTGATAAAGGTCAGCCGTCTGTCATCCATCAACTATTCGGTCATAGCAAAGGATATAGAGATGGATGCGATCCTTGCGGTAGCACTGGGCGGCAACGCACTCAGCGGCGGTAAGTTCAATCTGTGGGCATCCATAATCGGAGCATATGTAATACAGCTTTTGACAACGACATTGTTCAAGTACGAGGTGCCTTCCGACGCGCTTCCTGCCTATAAGGCAGTTGTCGTTATTCTTTTGGTAGTATTCTCGGCTCCTACAGTGAGAGAGAAGCTGGCGCACTTAAAGAAGAGCCCGGCAGCCAAGAAGGGGGTGGCATAAGATGTCTAAAAAGATAAGAAACATGACAGACTCAAATATGTTGCTTTCCATTACCATCATAGTTTTCCTGCTGATGTATATCGGAGCGATAATCTTTCAGGGGAAGGGCTTTACGAAGCCTCAGACATTCTTTAATATCCTGAATGCAAACGCCGGTCTTATCATCCTTGCCTGTGCTGAGAGCCTGGTAATGATAACCGGAGGCATCGATATCTCCGTCGGTGGAATGACAGCCCTTGTCAGCATGTGCTGTGCGGTATATCTGGATCATCATAACGGAAACGTGCCTGTATCTATGCTTATAGCATTGCTCATAGGTCTGGCATATGGACTGGTACAGGGCTATTTAGTGGCATATCTTGATATACAGCCCTTCATCGTATCGCTTGCAGGTATGTTCTTTGCCAGAGGTATGACCACCATAGTAAACTCTGATCCCTTCAATGTTGTAAATGAACAGTTTGTTGCTCTCAAGTTGACCCGTATCAACGTACCGGGAATGGGCTCGATCAACAAAAAGGGTGTATACGTAAATGCTTATGTTGAAATAGGCGTGATAATTGCCATACTGATCGTTATACTCATGTTCGTTATGCTCAGGTGGACTAAACTCGGCCGCTCATTCTATGCAGTGGGAGGAAACAAGCAGAGCGCACTTATGCTCGGAATCAATGTTAAGAAGACCAAGTTCCTGTCACACCTCATCTGCAGCGTCCTTGCCGGTATAGGCGGATATGTGTATTTCCTGCATGTGGGATCAGGAGCGGTCACCAACGGACAGGGAGCGGAGATGAATGCGATCGCCTCATCCATCATAGGAGGTACGATGCTTACCGGTGGTGTGGGCAATATCATAGGTTCATTCATAGGCGTGCTTTCACTGGCAACCATACAGAACATAGTTGCCACGGCAGGTCTCGGAGAGGCCTGGTGGACCGGTATCACCATCGCTGCGATGCTGTGCCTGTTCTTAGTGATCCAGAGTGTACTTATGGCTCGTAAAAAGAAAATGATGAAAAAATGATCTTTGATAAAAAGATATCCTTTTCTGTTGTCCTTGTCATGACGCTTCTGCTGCTTGCAGGATGTTCCGGCTTTCTGCTGGGACAGGATCAGGGCGGGAGCAGTGACAAGGGGCAGCAGGATGAGAAGAGCAATAGATCGGTGACCATAGGACTGTCGCAGATAGGCAGTGAATCTGATTGGCGTATGGCTTCCACCAGGTCGGTTCAGGAGGCTTTCTCGCCGGGCAGGGGTTATTATCTTATATTCGACGATGCCCAGCAGAAGCAGGAGAATCAGATCAAAGCCATAAGAGAATTCATCGATCAGGGAGTGGACTACATCATACTCGATCCGATGGTTGAGACAGGCTGGGATTCGGTGCTCTCGGAGGCCAAGGAGGCAGGGATCCCTGTCATAGTTTATGACAGAAGGGTGGATGTCAAGGATGAGTCCCTGTATACCTGCTGGATAGGCTCTGATTTTCTCCTTGAAGGCAGAAGGGCCTGCGGATGGCTATCGGATTACCTTAAGGACAGAGGGATAAACCAGGATATAAACATCGTGAATATCCAGGGTACGCTGGGAGCGTCTGCTCAGATAGGGCGAAGCGAGGCCTTGGATGAGGCTGTACTGGCTCATAGCAAGTGGAAGCTTCTGGCCAAGGAATCCGGCGATTATACCTCAGCCAAAGGCAAGGAAGTAATGAATGACATGCTGAGGCGGTATGGGGGCATAATCAATGTGGTTTACGCCGAGAACGATAATATGGCATATGGTGTCATCGATGCCATAGAAGCTGCAGGATATACCATCGGCGCGGATATAACAAAGGGTGAGATACTGGTTTTATCCTTTGACGCATCCAAAGCCGGTATGGAGCTGGCTCTCGACGGCATGATCGCAGTGGATACTGAGTGTAACCCGTTATACGGCCCCAAGCTTGTGGAGATCATAGAGAAGCTTGAGGCGGGAGAGAAGGTGGAGAAGGAAACCTTCATAGAGGAGGATCAGTTCTCCGCTGTAGGCTATATCAACAGCGTGAAGGTGGAGGACACATCGTATCCGGTCACATATCTTACTCCCGAGATCATGAAAGAAAGAGAATATTAAAAACCGGCGGATATTTCATCCGCCGGCCTTTTTTATCGTATCTTCATCATCCCATGGTGATCTCTACGGATACGTTCTTCTTTGATGAGTCATAGGGGATCACGTTGCCTGAAACCTCAGCCCCGTCCACAACCATCTTTGCTACGCCCTTGCATACATCCGAGGGATTGCTGACCTTGATATCATATACAGTGCCTCTGTATTCACGCCTGATATTGAAATCACCGAATCCGTGAGGAGTGCAGGGATTGATCTGCAGTCCGTTAAGGGTGGGATATACGCCCAGGATATA
This sequence comes from uncultured Lachnospiraceae bacterium, assembly GCA_946616305.1. Taxonomy (GTDB): domain Bacteria; phylum Bacillota; class Clostridia; order Lachnospirales; family Lachnospiraceae; genus NK4A144. Next base: position 12,911 of record CAMOIV010000021.1, read on the forward strand.
CTGGGATATATCGGTGAAGGTCCATGCAGCTGTTCCCGTAAGCCATGAATTCTTGCCCTGACCGAAGAACTTGGCATCACGTCCGGCCACCATCTGTGAATATACATAGGGCTCGGTCCTGTGTATCTCTGAGATGTCCTGAAGATATGCAGGACAGGTCTTGCGGTATATCTCAAATGCTCTGTCTCCGTCTCCTACAACGGTTTCTGCGATGGAAACCCATGGATTGTTATGGCAGAATATACCGGCATTCTCCTTATATCCCGGGGGATATGATGAGATCTCACCGAGCTCCACGTGATATGTGGTATAAGCAGGCTGCAGGATCATGATACCGTATTCCGAATCCAGCATTTCCTTAACGGAATCCATTGCCTGCTGTGCTTCGCCGGTCTCTACGCCGACACCTGCCAGTACGCAGAAGCCCTGGGGCTCGATATAGATCTTGCCCTCTTCGCACTCGTTGGAGCCTACCTTGTTGCCGTTGGCATCATAGGCTCTGACAAACCATTTGCCGTCCCAGCCTCCGTCAAGGAGAGCCTTTGTCATCTTGTCTACCTCGGCTCTTGCGCGCTTTGCTTCATCGCTCTTGCCGGTGAAGTCGCAAAGATCCGCATATTCATTACCGTACTTTACGAACATGCCGCCGATGAAGACAGACTCGGCTACAGGTCCCTCGGAAGGTCCGAAGGTCTGGAAGGATTCTCCGGGATGCTCCGAGAAGCAGTTAAGGTTCAGACAATCGTTCCAGTCTGCACGACCGATCAGAGGCAGATCATGAGGACCCTTATGGTTTATGATGTAATCAAGGCTTCTGGTCAGATGCTCGAACAATGTGGTGGCCACTGACATGTCATTATCGTAGGGAACCATCTCATCGAGGATGGATGTGTCACCGGTCTCTCTGATATATGCACTGGTACCTGCTATGAGCCAGAGCGGGTCGTCGTTGAAGCCTGATCCTATATCCGCATTGCCTTTCTTTGTAAGAGGCTGATACTGATGGTATGCGGATCCGTCCTCAAACTGGGTTGAGGCGATATCTATGATACGCTGTCTTGCTCTGTCGGGGATGAGATGTACAAAGCCCAGCAGATCCTGGCAGGAATCCCTGAAGCCCATGCCGCGGCCGATACCGGACTCATAATATGAAGCGGAACGGCTCATGTTAAAGGTGACCATACACTGGTACTGATTCCATATGTTCACCATCCTGTTGACCTTGTCATTAGAGGTATTGACATTGAACTTGGACAGGAGCTTCTTCCAGTAGTCGCAAAGTGAAGCAAAGGATCTGTCCACATCCTCATCCGTCTTATAACGAGCAAGCATCCTGTCTGCAGGAGCTTTATTTATGATGCCCTTTGATTCCCACTTGTCATCCTCGGGATTCTCACAATATCCGAGAACAAATACGAAGCTCTTTGATTCCCCGGGAGCCAGAGTGACATCTATCTGATGGGAAGCGATGGGATACCAGCCGGAGGCTATGGAATTACTGCATTTTCCCTCGGATACAGCTACGGGATCCGCAGGAGAATTATAAACGCCTATGAAATCATCACGGGAGGTGTCGAAACCGTCTACATCCGTATTAACGGAGTAAACAGCGTAGTGATTCCTTCTCTCGCGGTATTCGGTCTTGTGATATATGGTGCTGCCGATCACTTCGACTTCGCCGGTTGAGAGATTTCTCTGGAAATTCGTCATGTCGTCCATGGCATTCCAGAGACAGAACTCAACATATGAGAACAGCTGCAGCTTCTTTTCGGATGAGCCCTGGTTTTTCAGGACTATCCTGGAGACCTCGCAGGTATCATCCATGGGTACGAAGGTGAGAACATCCGCAGAAACATCGCTCTTCTTACCGTGGAACTTAGAATATCCCATGCCGTGACGGCACTCGTACTCGTCCAGCTCTGTCTTTACAGGCTGCCAGCCCGGATTCCATACGGTATCGCCATCCTTTATATAGAAATACTTACCGTTTGTATCAATGGGCACCGAATTGTACCTGAATCTTGTTATGCGCAGAAGCTTGGCATCCTTATAGAAGGAATACCCTCCGCAGGTGTTTGAGATCAGAGAGAAGAAGTCGTTGCTTCCCAGATAATTGATCCAGGGCAAAGGCGTCTTCGGTGTGGTGATGACATATTCCATGTTGTCATCGTCGAAATGTCCAAAATTCATGGTCATATCCCCCGCTTTCATGGTTTTTTGATGAATAAATACTATATCGTTTAAGTAAACCGGTGCTATATCCGGCTGATTTCGATTATATGCCATAAAGAGCGGAAATACAACAAATATTATTTGAAAAGGGGACTTTTTTGTGTATAGCGATGCCTGTTCTTACTTAATTAAACATTTAAGTTGAAAACGGCGGTTTATGAATAAAATATGTACAAAGGATGACCAGATTTCACAAAAAGGGGTTCAAATATGAAAAAAAATCTGTAAAAGTGTAAAAAAATGTTGACTAAGGGTCGGGTTTGATATATATTTGTATCACGAAAACGTTTAAGGCATCCATCAGATGTTGTTAAGAGACCTGATAGGGCTTGACGACATAGGAGGACAGCACAGATGGTCTCTATGAAGGACATCTCAAAAAGGGTTGGAGTTTCGGTAGCAACGGTCAGTAAGGCTTTGAATGACCACAGTGACATAGGCGAGGAGACAAAAAGGCGTATAAAGCTGGCAGCAAAGGAGATGGGATACTTCCCCAACGCATCAGCGAGAGCCCTTAAGACAAACAGAAGCAGGAACCTGGGAGTATTATTCAGGGATGCAGCCGGAAACGGATTCACACATGAATTTTTCGCAGCCGTCCTTGATTCATTAAAAAGAACTACCGAATCAAGCGGATACGATGTAAGCTTCATTAACAGCAACGAAAAGGCAATGCACATGAACTACCTGGAGCATTGCAGATACAGAGGATATGACGGAGTAGTACTTGCCTGTATCGATTTCAGCGATCCGGATGTAGTGGAACTGGCAACCAGTGATATCCCGGTGGTGACCATAGATCACGTATTCGATAACAGGACGGCGATCATATCCGATAACGTAAAAGGGATAAAGGACCTTGTTACCTATATATACAGCGACTGCGGACACAGACGCATAGCATATATCCACGGAGCCGACTCTTCGGTGTCGAAGAACAGGCTGGCAAGCTTCTACAGGACCATGGAGGAGCTTGGGGGAGAGGTCAGAGAGGAATATGTGAAGGACGGCACATACAGGAAGCCGGAGGTGGCATATGATCTCACGATGGAGCTTTTGGATCTCCCGGAGCCGCCTACATGCATAATGTATCCCGATGATTTCGCAGCCATAGGCGGGATCAATGCCATAAAGGAAAGAGGACTTTCCATACCGGATGATATATCCATAGCAGGATATGACGGCATAAAGATCTCCCAGGTACTTGAGCCCAAGATAACAACAGTAGCTCAGGATGCCGAGAAGATCGGAGACCTGGCAGCACAGAAGATAGTGCACATGATAGAAAAGCCCAAGACATCCATACCTGAGAGGATAGTGGTGGAAGGCAAGCTGATAACGGGCGGATCGGTGAGCCGGGTCTGAATAAACGATATATATGTGGCAACACATTATATATACATACTCATTACTTATTTTATTAAGGAGGATTAAAATGAAAAAGAAGATTGTAAGTATCATGCTTACAGCAGCAATGACAGCAACACTTCTTGCCGGTTGTGGACAGGCAGCAGCTCCCGCAGCAGAGGCACCTGCAGCTGAGGCTCCCGCAACAGAGGAAGCAGCTCCTGCAGACGAGGCTCCCGCAGCAGAGGAAGAGGCAGCTCCTGCAGACGAAGCTCCCGCAGCAGAGGAAGAGGCAGCTCCTGCAGACGATACAGCTGCAGCAGCAGATGAGGGTTCTGTACTTAACATCCAGTGCTGGAACGAGGAGTTCAAGAGCAGAGTAACAGATCACTATCCCGGATACGAGAAGGTTGATGACACAACAGGTAAGATCGGTGATGTAACAGTTAAATGGACCATCACTCCTACCGAGGGAAATGCTTATCAGAATCACCTTGATGACATCCTTCCCACAAATGCAGAGGCAGCAGCAGATGATAAGGTTGATATCTTCCTCGTAGAGGCTGACTATGCACTTAAGTACATCAACGCTGATCCCGCAGTTGCTATGTCAATGGATGATCTTGGTATCACCGATGCTGACATCGCTGATCAGTATCAGTACACAAAGGACATCGTAACAGATGCAAACGGAGCACTCAGAGGTCTTTCATGGCAGGCATGTTCAGCAGGTCTCATCTACAACAGAGACGTAGCTAAGGAAGTGCTTGGCACAGAGGAGCCTGATGAGGTTCAGGAATTCGTTAAGGATTGGGATACATTCACAAAGACAGCAGAGGATCTCAAGAAGGCCGGTTACTATGTAGAGTCTTCAGTTAACGATTCATACCGTGTATATTCAAACAACGTTTCAAAGCCTTGGGTTGACGGAACAACCATCCAGATCGATCCTAACATCGAGAAGTGGGTTGAGGATTCTAAGGCACTCGTAGATGCAAAAGAGACCAATACATTCGAGCTTTGGGGAGATGACTGGAACAAGGGCTTCTATCCTGAAGGAAAGGTATTCGCTTACTTTGGACCCGCTTGGCTGATCAACTTCTGTATGGCAGCTGATACCGAGGGATCAATCGCTAACGCCGGACGTTGGGGACTTTGCGTAGGACCTCAGTCATTCTACTGGGGCGGCACATGGATCTGCGGTGCAGTAGGCACAGATAACCCTTCACTTGTTAAGGACATCATGCTTACAATGACCACTGACAAGGCAGTCCTTAAGGAGATCGTTGAGAAGGATTCTGACTGCGTAAACAGCCCTTCACTCCTTGCAGAGCTTGCAGCAGATACTTCATTCGGAAGCGAGATCCTTGGCGGACAGAACCCTTATCAGCAGCTTGCAGACGGTGCAGAGAAGGTTGACATGAGCAACATCTCCGATTACGATCAGGGCTGCAACGAGTCATTCCAGACAGCTATGAAGGATTACTTCGAGGGTAAGGTTGACTACGATAAGGCAGTTGAGAACTTCTACACAGCAGTTGGTGAGAAGTATCCTGAGCTTTCACACTAATCCAATCCAAAAGGTACGGGTTAACTAGTCAGGTTATCACCGGAACCCGCCCGTTTCGCGGGCGGGTTCCTTTTGTTTTAACTTTTCGTTAGATTCCACAATAAAAGTTGATCAAAAGCCTGATTTTTCGTCAAAATGTGGTATAATTGATAAAGGTTTGCTGTGGGATCTAAGTGATCCGTTTTAGACTAAAACAAGCAGAAATGAGGTAAGTGTATGGAAGGGGCAAGTAAAAAAAGAGGCAGTTCAAATGTTGTGAAGTATAACAAATGGGGTTATATCTTCCTTCTGCCATTCATCATCGTTTATGGCACATTTCAGTTGATACCGTTTGTATCTACCATCTATTACAGTTTCTTTGAGAATTATCGTTCCGGATTAAAACAGATCGGACCGAATTTCATCGGATTGGAGAATTATCATTCACTTCTTTCCAACGCAGACATATGGAAATATACGGAGAATACTTTTGTTATGTGGATCCTTGGTTTTATTCCGCAGATCGTCATATCTCTCCTGCTGGCTGCATGGTTCTCGGATCCGTCACTCCGTTTGAAGGGACAGAGATTCTTTAAGACAGTTATCTACCTTCCCAACCTTATAATGGCAGCAGCATTTGCAATGCTGTTCTTCACACTGTTTGCTGACTCAGGCCCTATAAATGCCATGCTCACAAGCTCAGGCATATTGGCAGAGCCTTACAAATTCCTTGCCAATACAGGCAGTGCCAGAGCCCTTGTGGGATTCATGAACTTCCTTATGTGGTTCGGTAACACAACCATACTCCTTCTTGCAGGTATGATGGGTATAGATATATCTCTCTACGAAGCTGCAGAAGTGGACGGAGCTACGGCAGGAGAGATCTTCTGGAGGATAACGATGCCTCTGCTTAGACCCATTTTCGTATTTGTGCTGATAACATCCCTTATCGGTGGTCTGCAGATGTTCGATGTACCGCAGATCCTGACAAACGGTAAGGGCGCACCGGACAGAACGACCATGACGCTCATAATGTTCCTTAACAACCACCTGTTCAGTAAGAACTACGGCATGTCTGGAGCACTCTCGGTTATCCTGCTCATCATCACGGGAATACTGAGCTTTGCGGTATATAAGTTCACTACCAATCAGGAAAACTACGGCTGAGGCACAGGTTAGAAAAGGAGATATATTATGGATAACAGAAGAATAAAAACAGGCGCGAGCGTTACAACGAGGCGTGTGATTGCATATATAGTTCTGGTACTGATCACCTTCCTCTGTCTTTTCTGGTTCTACATTCTTTTCGTTAACGCGACAAGAAGCCACTCGGATATGTCCAGAGGATTCACACTGATACCCGGAGGAAACGCTCTGGCTAACTGGGACAGCCTGATGCACAGTTCACAGCCGGTACTTTTGGGAATGAGGAACTCGCTTATCATATCCCTGAGCGCTGCAGTACTTACCACCTATTTCTCTACCATGACCGCATATGCGATACATGCATATGAGTTCAAGATAAGGAATGCGATGTTTACATTCATCCTTGCAGTTATGATGATCCCTACTCAGGTTGTTGCTCTCGGTTTCATCCGTTTGATGGGTAAGATGAACCTGATGGATACATATATCCCTCTGATCATCCCGGCTATAGCTGCACCGGCAACCTTCTTCTATATGAAGCAGTACATGGAGTCCACGCTTCCCATGGCACTTCTTGAGGCAGCACGTATAGATGGTTCCGGAGAGTTTCGGACATTCAACAGCATCGTCCTTCCTCTCATGAAACCCGCGATAGCAGTTCAGGCCATATTTGCCTTTGTTGCAAACTGGAATAACTACTTCACACCGGCACTGGTGCTGACCACTGACAAGAAGAAGACACTGCCTATCCTCATCGCACAGCTGAGATCCGCAGACTTCCTGAAGTTTGATATGGGACAGGTTTATATGATGATCGCATTCTCTATCTTCCCGGTCATCCTGGTATACCTCATCCTTTCAAAGCATATCGTCGGCGGAGTTGCTGTCGGAGCCGTAAAGGGCTGATATCGATAATGTAATATCGGCAGACCGGGGTTTGATCCCCGGTCTGTTTTATGCTATAAACGATGGGTTGTATGTTTTGCGTGGGTTTTGCATGTCCTGCGTTCTAAAGCAGCTGCAGGTGTCTGCAGAACCGCAGATCTTAGGCTTGTCGGATCATACTTTGAGGATACGTAATATAAATGCAAAGATTTGACATCATCTGCCCATGCCACTTCGGACTGGAGGCAGTACTTAAAAGAGAGATAACGGATCTGGGGTATGAGATCGCGAATGTATATGACGGAAGGGTCATATTTCACGGTGATCCCGAGGCAGTGGTGTATGCAAATATCCATCTGCGGACAGCTGAGAGAGTGCTCATAGACTGTGCTGAGTTTGAGGCTAAAACCTTTGACGAGCTGTATGAGGGAGTAAAGAGCTGCAACTGGTCCGATCTTATTCCCAGAGATGGCAGATTCTGGGTGAAAAAGGCATCTTCGGTCAACTCAAAGCTTTTCTCGCCAAGAGACATACAATCAATAGTAAAAAAGGCCATTGTCGATAATCTGTCGGGCAGATACGGGATCTCGCATTTTCCCGAGGACGGAGCAGATCATCCTCTGAGGGTTTTTATCAACAAGGATCATGTCAGTATAGGACTTGATACGACAGGTGATTCGCTTCATAAAAGAGGATACAGACCCGGAGCCGGTGAGGCTCCCATAGCCGAGAATCTTGCTGCGGCACTCATAATGCTGACTCCATGGAGACAGGACAGATATCTCATCGATCCCTTCTGCGGGTCGGGCACCTTTCCCATAGAAGCGGCAATGATAGCAAGGAACATAGCGCCGGGCATGGACAGGCACTTCACGGCAGAAAACTGGGACCATATCATAGACAGGAGACAGTGGTATGATGTGGCGGATGAGGCAAGGTCAAATGTGATTAAGGACGTGGAGACCGATATACAGGGATATGATATAGACGGCAAGGTGATAGCAGTGGCAAGAGAAAACGCCAAAAGAGCAGGGGTTTTGGATATGGTACACCTGCAGCAAAGAGAGGCGCGGGATCTGTCACATCACGGGAAATACGGCTTTGTCATAACCAATCCTCCATACGGCGAGAGGCTTAATGACCTTGATACACTGCCGGGTATCTACAGAGATCTGGGAGATGCCATGAAGAGACTTGATACTTGGTCCCTCTATATGATAACTTCTTACGAGGATGCGGAGAGGTATATCGGAAGAAAAGCCTCTAAAAACAGAAAAATATACAACGGAATGATAAAGACCAGATTCCTGTCTTTTCCCGGACCTAAACCTGTGTCCAAAATATCGGACAATATAATGCAAAGCAGATAAGATGAAAAAATACGGATTGCTGATAACTACATTGATAGCGGCTCTTGTTTTCATGCCTCTTATGATGATCCTGTTTATGAACAATGATGTTCTGGCCGGAGATTTCGTGCTAAGCGACGAGGTGTCGCCTGAAGCTAAGACGGAGGAGACTACAGTCTCTTCAAACGGGGATGTGGAGATCGTAGGGGTGCTGCCCGAGGATATGAAGGTAAGCCTTTCCATACCCGTTGAGGACGGAGTAAGACCGTCTGATATCGAGATCAGGGAGGACAGGGACAACGGGTTTATCAAGGTGACACTTCCTTCGACAGATCCCGAATTCTACTACAGAAATCAGCTGTCCGGCTCACAGAACGGTATAGCTGATATCTCATATGACCATGACGGGAACAGTGCCGAGTTTGTTATCTCCACGGATGGGTATATGATAACGAAGGCATATGCAACGCCGGGCGCACTTATCTTTTCCATCGATGCACCGAGGGACCTGTACGGGCATGTGATAGTCATCGATCCAAAGTATGGCGGTGATGAAAACGGAAGCATGGCATACGGTGTTTCGGAAAAGGATATAGCATTGGGTCTTGCCAAGGGTATAAGGGACGCAGGAGTCGGATGCGGTGATGAGGGCATCTATCTTACAAGACAGGATGATGAGAGCGTCAGCGATGAAGCAAGAAAGGCTGTGGCTGTCAGGATGGAGCCGGATGTGTACATCAGGATCAGCACTTCTGCCGACAAGGAGACCAGACGGACCAACGGTATTTCCGCCATAGCAGGAAGTGTCGATGCAGCGTCAAAAGCCAGACAGATCCTTGCAGCTTTATGCGATGCATACGGGCAGCAGAACCTGGGCGTGGCTTTGAACAAGTCATCAGCTGATCCGGATGTGACCGGAGATTTCATAGAGATAAAGCTGGGATATATAACAAATAAAACAGAGGCTTTGATGATAGCCGGTGATGAATATGGTACAGGGGCGGGAAAGATAATATACGATACACTGACGGAGATTTACGGAAAGACTGAGGAATAATACACAATACACAGGGCAGGGATTTAGGGAAAGACTGAACAGAGATATGAAGATAATATTTGCAACAGGTAATAAGAACAAGCTGCACGAGATAGTGAAGATAATGGAGGGTGACGGATACGATGTCAGAACATCCGCCATGGAGGGTATAGCTGCAGATCCCGAGGAGGATGGCGATACCTTTGAGGAGAACGCTCTCATCAAGGCAAGAGCCGTATACGAGCTTTCGGATAAGAGATCCATCATTATGTCAGATGACTCAGGTCTGTGTATAGATGCACTGGGCGGAGAACCGGGAGTGCATTCTGCACGATTTATGGGACATGATACCTCATATGAGATAAAGAATAATGAGATACTTAAGAAACTGAAGGATGTGCCCTTCGATAAAAGAGGAGCGAGATTCGTATGTGCCGTAGCGGCGATCCTGCCGTCGGGTAAGGAGATAGTGGTCAGGGAGACCATGGAAGGATATATCAACGACAGGATAGCCGGCGAGAACGGATTCGGATATGATCCTATATTCTATCTTAAGGAATTCGGAAAAACCTCTGCCGAGATATCCGACATATCCAAAAACCTGATATCTCACAGGGGTAAGGCATTGAGGCATATGAGAGCAGTGCTTTCGGAAGAGGGTTTATGAAGATACTTGTAGTAAGCGATACGCACGGCAGGCACGAGAGCCTTCGCAGGGTTTTGCTGACAGAGGAGCCTGTTGATATGCTCATCCATTGCGGTGATACAGAGGGCGGAGAGGACTGGATAAGATCACATACTCAGTGCATGTCGGTTCCCATCGTCAGGGGAAATAACGATTTTTTCAGCAACCTTCCTCCTGAACTGGACCTGGATATATGCGGGCTAAAAGCCTTCATCACTCATGGCCATGGTTACGGGATATCGATGGGAGTGGAGAGACTTGAAGAAGAGGCCAGAGACAGGGGAGCAGATATAGCGCTGTTCGGGCATACGCACAGACCCTTTATCGAGGAGCGGGACGGCCTGTGGCTCATTAATCCGGGATCCCTTTCCTACCCCAGACAGGAAGGCCATCGTCATACATATATCATCATGACTGTGGAGGAGGGCAAGAGACCGGTCTTCACACTTAAGGCGGTTGACTAAACGCAGCAGTTATTATAAAGTACAAGAACAGCATATGACCTCTATGAACCAAGGGTTCTGTAGAGCGATATACAGCATAAGAAAACGGGGTGTGGCTCAGCTTGGTAGAGCGCCTGGTTTGGGACCAGGAGGCCGCAGGTTCGAATCCTGTCACCCCGATTGGACCACGGGGACCCCGGGGACGGGGTTAGTGGTTCATTTTCATGGAGATTCCAATAGAACGGAGTCTCTTTTTGTATTACAATGATCGTTTGCTATAAAGGTTACGTCGAAATGAGTGCGATGGGGTTAAGTGGTAACTGATACATACCGATATAAATTAAAACATATCTAGTTATGGACAGCGCATTTTCAATGGAGTGATCAATTGGAAATGCGTTTTTTATCCTC
>CAMOIV010000022.1 GCA_946616305.1 uncultured Lachnospiraceae bacterium
ATGGGAATCGAACCCACGTATCCAGCTTGGAAGGCTGGTGTTCTACCATTGAACCACACCTGCAATCAACTCACACAGTATAAGTGCGACCAAGCTGTTTGTCAAGAAATATTTATTAAAATCTGTTCTGCATCTGTACCTGATAGGCGTTCAATGCTTTTGCGATCTTGTAATCGGACACGTTAACAGGCTCATTTGCATCCTGTTCGGTGGAATGGCTGTAGGTATCCATGGCAGACCGCCTCATGGCAGTTCTGCTGTTTTCGGGCATACTGCCATTCGAAGGCTTCATATTGTTTGAAAGCCTCTGCATGGTATTATCATGCTTGACATTGTACTGACCCAACCGGTTATAGGTATTGTCCTGAATATTGTTTAAAGGCATAGAATACCTCCGTTTCTCCTAATTACAATATAATCTCAAAGCCGGTGTTTGTCCAGTATTATTCGCAAAAAACTTGGGAAGATGGGCCGCTTTTCAGGAAATAGACCGTGTCAATTGCTGTTTTGTGAGTGAGCCATGTCGTGTCCCCGCTTGATGGTTGATAAACAGGTATATTTTGTGTACGATATCTATACTTGAGATGAACAGATGCGTACGTTTTTTGTTATAGTGTGCACATCAACCGAATTGTCCTGTACGTTGACAATAAGGCATATCGGATCGGTCAATACGGGCTCGGATGGGAGTTTTTTGATGAAAAGGACAGATAAGCTTGGTTTCAAACTGGGTATCGCATTTCTTACGATCGCTGTTATCTCACTGGCAGCGGTGGGTATCCTTACTTATTTCCATCAGATGAACGTGTACAGGCAGCAGTGCGAGAAGAACGTAAAAAGCGTTGGACGGTATATCGAAAGCCTCATCGTTGCTGACGGTGTTGATTTCATACAGTACGTGGATTATTACCTCGAGCATTACAGAGAGATCGAGGTGCCCATGGATGCGGATGAGTATGAATCATATGAGCGTGAATTCAACAGTCTTTTCCAGGAGAAGTATCCGGGGAAGACCTTAGGGGTGGACATTGACTTCAAGGATATGGATGAAGAAGCCAAGAAGGCGTACTTTATTTATTCCCATATCTATTGGGTGCTGACCTTTGAGTGGGCCAGAAGCGATTTTAATCTGCCCTATACCTATTTCCTCCTGCCGGATGAGAATACCGAAACCGTTATGTATATAGTGGATGCGGAAAGGGTTTCGAGGGCCGGACACAAGGAGTTTATAGAGGAGAATCCCCAGTTTGCTCCCATGGATCAGGATGAAGGAAATGATGACAGGTATATGTATCTGGGAGATACCTATGTCAACAGTATCAATGATCAGTATGCCGTTATGTGGAACACATGGACCACGGGAGAGGAACAGGATGGTTTCGTGGTATGGGATAACGAGTGGGGAGAAACATATTCCTACTATGTGCCGGTGATCATAAACGGCAGGAAGCTCGGACTTGTGGTCACAGAGGAGGAGATCGCCGACGTGAACAGGGAGATCCTGGCCAACACCATAAGCCAGCTGGGGATCATAGCCGTCATATTCCTGATCGCTTTTGCCGTCATGCTTTTATTCATCAAAACTAAATATGTATCAAGGATAGAAAAACTGGAATCCTTCGTTATGTCTTATACTTCAAGCAGGGATGGTGCGATCGCGGATCAGATCGACGCCAACATCAAAGGAAAGGATGAGATAGGGTCGCTTGCCAGGGAAGTGGTGTCCATGATCAAGGAGATCCAGAACCATATAAAATTCCTGATGTTAACTAATCAGGAGCTGGCCGATACCAAGGGTGATGTTGCCAAGATGAGCGATCTTGCACGTAAGGATGCCCTGACAGGCATAAGAAACCGGACAGCATATGAGGATGAGGTGGAAAAGCTGGAATGTGAGCGGAAGGGCGGTAACACGGAGTTTGGCATAGTGATGATCGACCTGAATTTCCTTAAGAGGACCAATGATACCTATGGTCACGAGAAGGGGAATGAATCCATAAAGAAGCTTTGTTACATTGTCTGTCACATCTTTGAGCATTCTCCTGTATTCCGTATCGGCGGGGATGAGTTTGTTGCCATATTGAGTAATGATGATTTCAGAAACAGGGATGCTCTTGTGGAAAGATTTGAGAGTACCTTAAAGAACTTAAGCAGCATGGAAGAACTGCAGCCATGGGAGAGGATATCAGCCGCCATAGGAATGGCTGTTTACGAAGAAGGCCGGGATACCTGTGTGGATGATGTGTTCAAGAGGGCCGACAGCGCCATGTATGAATGCAAAACGAGGATGAAAGCCGTGAGAGGAAACTGAGCAGGTTATTTCGGTTGACAAGCATTGTTGCTGAACGTATAATATGTTGTTGCGACATTTGTGTCTGTAGCTCAGCTGGATAGAGCATCGGCCTTCTAAGCCGAGGGTCCAGGGTTCGAATCCCTGCAGGCACATTTGTTCTTTATATGGTGGGTATAGCGTAGTTGGTTAACGCGCCAGATTGTGGTTCTGGAGATCAAGGGTTCGAGTCCCTTTACCCACCCTTTGATCAGAAGGTGATAACCGAACTGATCGGGATATGTCCAACATGTTGAGCTATTCATGAATGAGCTGAATTTAGGGCTATAGCCAAGCGGTAAGGCACAGCACTTTGACTGCTGCATTCGCTGGTCCGAATCCAGCTAGCCCTGTATGAGACACTAGCTCAGTCGGTAGAGCACCTGACTTTTAATCAGGTTGTCGCGGGTTCGATTCCCGCGTGTCTCACTTTTACGGATCCGGTGTTTGAAAGAACACTGGGTTTTGTGTATATGGGCTATTAGCTCAGCTGGGAGAGCGCCAGGTTCGCAATCTGGAGGTCAGGGGTTCGATCCCCCTATGGTCCATTGTTTCTGTATACCGGGGCATTGAAAGGAAGATCTGCCATGAAGATAACTTTTGTTGGAGCGGCCCATGAGGTTACCGGCAGTTGCCATTATCTCGAGGCTTGCGGAAAGAACATCCTTGTAGATTACGGAATGGAACAGGGCAAGGACCTGTTCGAGAATATCGATGTGCCGGTTGAGGCAAGTCAGATCGACTATGTTTTCCTTACACATGCACATATAGACCACTCGGGGCTTCTGCCCCTGCTTGCACGCAAAGGCTTTACCGGAAAGATATATGCTACGGAGGGCACTGTAGGGCTTGCAGGGATAATGCTTCGTGATTCCGCTCATATCCAGATGTTCGAGGCTGAGTGGAGGAACCGCAAGGCCAAGAGGAGCAAGGATATACCGCTCTTTACCCCCATGTATGACATGGCGGATGCGGATAGGGCCATCAGTTGTATGGTCCCCGTACCTTATGATAAGAAGGTGAGCGTGGATGAGGGGATCGAGATCAGATTCACGGATGTGGGCCATCTTCTGGGATCCTCTGCCATCGAGGTGTGGCTTACTGAGGATGGTATCACCAAGAAGATAGTATTCTCAGGAGACCTGGGGAATAAGAACCAGCCGCTGCTTCGTGATCCGCAGAAGGTGAAGGAGGCAGATTACGTACTTATAGAATCCACTTACGGTGACAGGCTCCATGCCGAGGGCAAGGTGGATTACGTTACCGATCTGGCAGATGTGCTCAATACCACTTTTGCAAGAGGCGGTAATGTGGTGATCCCTTCCTTTGCTGTGGGAAGGACCCAGGAACTTCTGTTTTTCTTAAGAGAGATCAAAGAAAAAGGACTGGTAACCGTTAATCCCGACTTTGAGGTTTATATGGATTCACCTCTTGCTGTGGATGCCACCGAGATATTCCACAGAAACGAAAGATCCTGCTTTGACGAGGAGGCTCTTGAATTTGTGGAGAAGGGGATAAATCCCCTGGATTTCCCGGGACTTTGTCTGGCGATAACATCAGAGGAATCAAAGGATATAAACTTCATCGACAGACCGAAGGTGATCATCTCCGCCTCGGGTATGTGTGATGCGGGACGTATCAGGCATCATCTGAAGCATAACCTTTGGCGTGAGGAGTGTACCATCCTCTTTGTGGGATATCAGTCGGTGGGGACTCTGGGAAGAGCGCTGGTTGACGGAGCCGAGAGAGTTAAGCTTTTCGGCGAGGAGATAGATGTAAAGGCCGAGATAAGAGGCCTTGTGGGAATGTCCGGACATGCGGATAAAAACGGACTCCTGGATTGGATGTCCGGCTTTGATCCCAAGCCTGCCAAGGTATTTGTGGTACATGGAGAGGATCAGGTCACGGATGCCTTTGCCGCTGCCTTGAAGGAGGAATTCGGCATGGATGCATATGCGCCATATTCAGGCGCAAGCTATGATCTGCTGAAGGGCGAATTCATCCACCAGGCTGAGGGCATAAGGAAGGCCAAGGCTGAGAAACGTACCGGCAATCCTGTATTTGACAGGCTTATGGCTGCAGGATTACGGCTCATGTCCATCATCAGGAAGAACGAGCATCTGGCGAACAAGGATCTGGCTAAATTTGCGGATCAGATAGACGCCCTGTCCGATAAATGGGGCTGAGGGTGACCGGGAGAATATATCATGAAGGCAATAGTTGCGGTTGACAGGAACTGGGGCATAGGACTTAAGGGTAAGCTTCTCGCCCAGATACCGGCGGATCAGAGGTTTTTCAGAGAGACAACAACAGGACATGTGGTGGTAATGGGCAGGAAGACGCTGGAGAGCTTCCCAAACGGTGCACCCCTAAAGGACAGACTGAACATAGTCCTGACAAGGGGCGGCAGGGCTTTGCCCGAAGGTGTTGTAAGAGCCCATGATATCGATGAATTAAAAGAGATACTGTCCCGCCACGAGGGGGAGGAGATATACTGTATCGGAGGAGCGAAGGTATATAAGGAGCTTCTTCCTATGTGTGATGAATGTTTAGTGACCAGGATAGACGAGAGCTTTGAGGCTGATGCGTATTTTCCCAACCTTGATGAGGATGAGGAGTGGGAGCTTGTAAGAGACGGCAGTGAAGAGGACGAGCAGACCTATTTTGATCTTGTGTATTTCTTCACCAGGTATGTAAGAAAGGGTAAGAGGTAATACTATGTTAAGAAAACTGGCAGTTTTGGCGGCAACAGCTGTATTGTGCGTGACGTCCCTTGTGGGCTGCGGATCTGCTGCATCTTCATCGTCTGCCGATAAGGCATCGGATAAGGATCTCCTTGGGAGGATACAGGAAAGAGGAACCATGATCGTGGCCACTGAAGGAGACTGGGCACCATGGACTTATCATGATGAATCCGGAGAGCTCACAGGATATGATGTGGAGCTTGCGAAGGAGGTTGCAAAAAAGCTTGGGGTAGAGGCCGAATTCCAGGAGACGGTCTGGGATTCAATCCTTGCCGGTGTTGATTCCGGCAGGTTTGACGTGGCGTTTAACGGCGTTGATTATACCGAGGAAAGAGCAAAGAAATACAATTTCTCGGACCCCTATCTGTACAATTTCTCTGTACTTGTTGTTAAGGATGATAATGATACAATAAAGACTCTTGAGGACCTTAAGGGAAAGAAAACGGCAAATACCGCTTCATCCACTTATGCCGGACTTGCTGAGGAGTACGGTGCGACAGTTGATCCTGTGGATTCTCTTGAGCAGACCATAGAGCTGGTCACCACGGGAAGAGTGGATGCCACCATCAATGCCCAGGGTTCCATAGAGGATTATCTCTCGGAGCATCCGGATGCCTCCATCAAGATAGTCAGCACCTTCCCGGGACAGCCTGTTGTGGTCCCCATCAGGCAGGGAGAAGATTGCGAGAGCCTCAAGAATGCCATAGATGCGGCCATAGCTGATCTTAAGAAGGAAGGGAAGCTTAAGGAACTGTCCGAGAAATACTTCGGCACTGACCTTACGGAAAGACAGTAACATATGGACGACAGGCTCATCCAGATCATCATAGATGCATTCCCGCAGCTTTTGCAGGCCTTCTTTGCGACCACGGTGCCGCTGACAATTCTGTCCTTTATACTGGCCGGTGTCATTTCCGTTGTGGCTGCGATGATACTCTATGCAAATGTTCCCGTCCTTAAGACGATATGCAGATTCTATATATGGGTCATAAGAGGGACACCTCTTCTGGTACAGCTGTATCTTGTTTTTTTCGGCCTTCCCAGCCTTGATATATATATCGATGCGTTTCCTGCGGCTGTTCTCGTATTCGGTCTCAATGAGGGGGCATATATGGCAGAGAGCATGCGGGCTGCCCTGGAATCCGTTCCCAAGGGGCAGCTGGAAGCCGGTTACTGCGTACGGCTGAATTATATCCAGATCATGTGGCATATAGTATTGCCTCAGGCCTACAGGATAGCATTTCCTTCGCTTTCCAATTCCCTTATCTCAATGCTCAAGGGTACGTCCCTTGCCGCATCCATAACTGTCATGGATATGTTCAGACAGGGACAGGTCATAAACGGAAGAGTATATGAATCCCTGGCTCTGTACAGTGAGGTTGCGGTGATATATCTTGCTTTCTGTACGCTTCTCACCTGGCTCCAGCATCTGGGCGAGAAGAAGCTTTCCACATACGGAGGTGTCAGGTAATGAGTCTGCTTGAGGTTGTGGATCTTAGAAAAAGCATAGACGGAACAGAGATATTAAAGGGTATCGATCTGAGTATCATAAAAGGTGATGTGGCAGCGGTCTTAGGCCCCTCAGGGGCGGGTAAGACAACCCTGCTGAAATGTCTTAATTATCTTGAGAAGGCCGATTCCGGATATATGAAATTTGAAGGCGAGACCTTCGGGATGAACCGTATCACCAGGGAGCAGATAGCCTTTGTCCGCAGAAAGACAGCCTTTGTATTTCAAAATTATAATCTCTTCCTTAATAAGACCGTTCTGGCAAATGTGACACTGGGACTGACGGCGGGTCTTAAGATGAAAAAGGATGCGGCGGTAAAAACTGCCATGGAGGCACTGGACAGAGTCGGCATGGCCGACAGGGCCGACAGCTATCCAAATCAGCTTTCGGGAGGACAGCAGCAGAGAGTGGCTATAGCCAGAGGACTGGCCTCCGATCCCGAGATCATCTTTTTTGACGAGCCTACATCCGCGCTGGATCCCGAACTTATCGGGGAGGTCCTTGCAGTCATCAAGAAACTGGCGGACGAGGGCAGAACCATGATAGTGGTGACCCATGAAATGGATTTTGCCAAAAATGTGTCAAACAGAGTGATATTCATGGATGAAGGAAGGATAATCGAAGAGGCGGTTTCCGAGAAGTTCTTTGCCAATCCAAAGGAGCAGAGGTCAAGGGACTTTATCAATTCGATCATTGCAAAATGAATAACAGAAACGTATTAAACAGCCTCATCAAACTTGCGATACCCACGATATTACAGGAGATAATGGGGACTCTCCTTACCTATGTGGACACCGCCATGGTGGGCCACCTGGGAGAGAAGGCCACTGCATCGGTATCTACGACGACGACAGTCATATGGCTTGTCTCCTCACTTCCCTATGCCTTTGCCATAGGATTCATGGCCATGGTCAGCAGGGCTTACGGAGCGAAGGATGAGAAGAGGATCAATGCGCTTTCACACCTGGCTGTTTTCATGGCATTGGGCTTCGGGGTCGTTATAACCGTTATCTGCGTGGGGCTTTCACCTTTTATTCCCATATGGATGAGGGCGGCCGAGGATATAAGGAGACCGGCTTCGGTATATTTTTGCATAGTCAGCATGGCAGCCATCTTCAGGATATCCTCCACCTTTTTCGGCACGTGCATACAGGCCGTCAAGGATACCAAAACTCCCATGATCATAAATCTGTCATCAAACCTCCTCAATGTGATCTTGAACGGAATACTGATATACGGCCTTGGCATGGGAGTTACGGGAGCTGCCGTAGCTACGGCGCTGTCCTATACGGTACAGGGTCTGGTCATGAGCTATGCTTTCACCCATAAGAAGGAGCTTGGAGGGATCAGATTCAGGGAGATATTTGCTGTCAGGAAGGACCTGCTGGCACAGGTGTCAAAGATAGCCCTGCCGGCCATGGGGACGCACTTTATCTCCTGCGCGGGATATGTGGCCTTTGCAGCCATGGTATCAGGCATGGGGACTACCATATTCGCCGCCCATTCCATAGCGGTTAACGCCGAAGAGATATTCTATCTGCCGGGATACGGACTCAGGACCGCCACCTCGGCTCTGGTTGGGATATCCATTGGCGAGAAGGATTGGGAAAAGCTTCGGGCAGTCAGGAAGCAGAGTGTGTTCATCACCATAGGGATGATGTGCTTTAACGGCATACTCCTCTACCTTGCGGCATATCCGTTGATGAAGCTTTTCACAAGCTCTGCGGAGGTTGCCTCCCTGGGATCCGAAATGCTTAAGATAGTTGCTTTTTCAGAACCCTTCTTCGGACTGATGATAGCATGGGAGGGCATCTGCTACGGCTTTGGCAGGACGAAGAGCGTGTTTATCATAGAATCCTTCTCCATGTGGGCAGTCAGGATCCTTTCCACCTTCATAGTGGTGGAGATACTCCATCTGGGACTGAGGGAGGTATGGTACTGCATGATAGCGGACAATGTATTTAAGGCACTGGCTCTGACAGTTGTTAATGTGTTCAGCCCGCCGGAAAAGCTTATACAGGCCGAAAAGGTACGCGCATAATTGTAGAACTAAAACAGTTGTGATAATATAGCCAACATCAGACTAGATTTGGAGGGATGACCGATGCAAATATTCGAAGAACTGCAGGAGAGAGGGCTTATCGCCCAGGTAACGGACGAAAAGGAGATAAGGGATCTTATTAACGGCGGCGGTGCCAGATTCTATATAGGTTTCGACCCGACAGCGGATTCCCTGCATGTGGGACATTTCATGGCACTGTGCCTTATGCGGAGGCTGCAGCTTGCGGGGAATAAACCCGTGGTGCTCATAGGAGGCGGAACCGGTTATATCGGAGATCCTTCCGGAAGAACGGATATGAGGTCCATGATGACACCTGAAACCATACAGCATAACTGTGACTGCTTCAGGAAGCAGATGGAGCGTTTTATAGAATTCGGCGAGGACAAGGCTGTCATGGTCAATAACGCCGATTGGCTGTTAAAGCTTAATTATGTGGATCTTTTAAGAGAGGTGGGAGCACATTTCTCGGTGAACAACATGCTCCGTGCCGAGTGCTACAAGCAGAGGATGGAAAAGGGACTTTCATTCCTTGAGTTCAACTATATGATCATGCAGGCATATGATTTCTATCATCTGCATCAGGAGTACGGTGTCAATATGCAGTTCGGCGGAGACGACCAGTGGAGCAACATGCTTGCAGGCACCGAGCTCATAAGGAAGAAGACCGGCGATGACTGCTATGCCATGACCCAGACACTGCTTCTTAATAATGAAGGAAAGAAGATGGGGAAGACTGCGAAGGGTGCCGTATGGCTGGATCCCGAAAAGACTTCTCCTTATGACTTCTACCAGTACTGGAGAAATGTGGACGATGCGGATGTCATGATGTGCTTTAAGCTCTTGACCTTCCTTCCCATGGAGGAGATAAATGACATCGCAAAGTGGGATGATTCAAGGATCAATGAGAAAAAGGAACTCCTGGCACATGAACTTACCGAGCTGGTCCACGGAAAGGAAGAGGCGGACAAGGCTTATAACACGGCAAGAGCAATATTCTCCGGTAATATGGATACGGACAATATGCCTGAGACGGTGCTTGAGGAGGGCGATTACCGCGAGGGCAGCATAGATATATTGCAGCTTATGGTAGTATCAAAGCTGTGTCAGACAAGATCCGATGCCAGAAGGCTTGTGACACAGGGCGGAGTCACAGTGGATGATGAGAAGGTGACGGATTTCAGGAAAAGTTATACGAAGGATGATCTGAAGGACGGGATCGTGATAAAGAAGGGGAAGAAGGTATTCCACCGCGTAAGGAGCTGAACAGAGGATTTACAGATTTACAACACCTTTTTCCTGTGATAAAGTTGTGGGCAGTGGTTTTTTATTTTGGAGGATTACTATGTATAAGAAGATAATCGGTATGACAATGGCTGCAATGATGGCGGCACTTATGCTCTCGGGATGCGGAGCAGGTTCTTCATCCGGCGATATGGATTATATCAAGAACAAGGGCGAATTCATCGTGGGTATCACTGATTTTGCTCCCATGGATTACAAGGATGAGAGCGGAGAATGGGTCGGATTCGATGCGGATCTGGCGCGTAAGGTCGGTGAGGATCTCGGCGTAGAGGTTAAGTTTGTTGAGATCGATTGGGATAATAAGATCCTGGAGCTTGATAACAAGAGTGTGGATGTCATTTGGAACGGTATGACCCTGACTGATGAGGTAGCCAGCGCCATGGCATGCACGAAGCCTTATCTTAACAATGCACAGACTGTAGTTGTAAAGAAGGATGTGGCTTCCCAGTGTACGGATGTAGATTCCGTTAAGGGATTCAAGTACGCAGTGGAGGCAGGATCCGCAGGAGAGGCTGCCGCAGAAGAAAACGGTTTTGATTTCACAGCTGTAGCTTCACAGTCAGCTGCACTCATGGAGATAGATGCAGGCACATCCGATGCTGCCATTATAGATTCGCTTATGGCAGGAGCCATGGTAGGAGAAGGTACGAGCTATGATAACATGACCAATACCATCAACCTCACTACAGAGGAGTATGTGGTTGGATGCAGGAAGGGCTCGGACCTTGCAGCTTTTATAGACTCTGAGATAGAGAAATTCAAGAAGGACGGAAGCCTCAGGACCATAGCTGAAGAATACGGAGTACAGGAAGCACTGGTAGACTGAAGATGTTTCTGACCGTTACACTGGCATTATTAGAAGGATTTCTTGCTACACTACGTCTGTTTGTTCTGACGCTTTTGTTCGCATTGCCTTTGGGACTTGTGATAAGCTTCGGATCCATGTCAAAGATCCAAGCTATCAGGCTCCCTATAAGGTTCATCATATGGGTAGTGCGCGGCACTCCTCTGATGCTGCAGCTTTTGGTCATATATTACGGACCGGGCATAATCCTTCATACAAATGTCTGGGGATCCGGGAACGGCGGAAGGTTCATCGCGGCTCTGGTCGCTTTTGTCATAAACTATTCATGCTATTTTTCGGAGATATACAGAGGAGGGATCCAATCCATCCCGGTGGGACAGTACGAGGCCGGGCAGGTTCTGGGCATGACAAAGCACCAGATCTTTTTCAAGATCGTTCTGCTTCAGGTGATAAAAAGGATCGTACCGCCCATATCAAATGAGATAATAACTCTTGTAAAGGATACATCCCTTGCAAGAGTCATTGCCGTTTATGAGATCATATGGGAGGGGCAGGCCTTTATCAAAAGTGCCGGTATCATATGGCCTTTATTCTATACCGGAGCCTTCTACCTGATATTCTCGGGACTGCTTACAGTCATTTTCGGAAAAATAGAGGAAAGGCTTTCCTACTTTAGGTGATATATGTCAATACTTGAGGTATCCAATCTTAAAAAGAACTTCGGGAGCACCCGCGTACTGGAGGGTATATCCTTCTCCATGGATGAAGGAGAGGTGCTGACCATAATAGGTTCCTCAGGTTCAGGCAAGACGACCCTGCTCCGGTGCCTGAATTTCCTTGAGACCCCCGATTCAGGAGTCATCAAGGTCAAGGATGACGTGCTTTTTGACGGTTCGGAGCAGATAAGAGCTTCCGAGGAGGAGATAAGGAAGAAGAGACTCCATTTCGGACTGGTATTTCAGTCCTTTAACCTTTTTCCTCAATACACCGCCCTGCAGAACGTTACTCTGGCTCCGCTTTTACACTTCGGTGACGACCCGGGAAAAAAGGCGGAGATAGAAAAACACGCTGAAGAGCTTCTTGGACAGATGGGGCTTTTTGACCGAATGGACAATTATCCTCACGAGCTCTCCGGGGGACAGCAGCAGAGAGTTGCCATAGCAAGAGCACTTGCCCTCAAGCCTGATATACTTTGTTTCGACGAGCCCACATCGGCGCTGGATCCGGAACTGACAGGTGAGGTTTTAAAGGTGATAAGGAATCTTGCCGAGAAAAAGACGACCATGATAATCGTAACCCACGAGATGTCCTTTGCACATGATGTATCCGATAAGGTGATATTTATGGCTTCGGGTCTCATAGAAGAGAGCGGGACACCCGAGGAAGTGATAGACTCTCCCAAGAATGAGAGAACACAGCAGTTTCTTGCTAATTATAGAAAAGAGAGGTAGAAAATGAAGAAGAAAAAGCTTATATTGCTCTGTCTGGTGACAGTAAGTGCATTTGCGATGGCCGCAGGATGCGGTAAGAAGGATAATGATAAGGCCGAGGCTACCGAGGCTGCTACGGAAGTGGCTACCGAGATCGCCATCGAGGCTGATGTGGTAGAGCAGCCGCCCACAGAGGTGCCGATCCCTGAGGCTCCGGCTCCTACGGAACTTGATGAATATGCCCTGGATCCGCTCGCAGCTGAGCAGAGTCTGTCAGATAACGCACCCGAGGGTTCCGTATCCCAGGATACAGCCAATACAGAGGTATGGACCGAGGACGAGGGCGAGGCAGGTGCAGCTGCGGATACTTCTTCGAGTACGGATACTGCATCCACAGATTCTACAGGCACAACGAGTTCTTCCGATGTTACATCCATGGCTGATACCAAGATGTATGCCACAGAGAAGGTACGTATGAGGAAGGGACCCTCCACAAACGATGAGATAGCCGGAAATCTGGCAGGAGGCGCCGAGGTTACCGTTAACGGTAAGGTTTCGGATTGGTACAGGATAACAAAGAACGGGGAGACTCTGTATGTAAAGGCTGAGTATCTCACCCAGACCAAGCCTCAGGATACAAATGCGGCTGCAACCGACGCAGCTGCAACAACTACAACGAAAACAACTGCTTCTTCCAATGCAGCCGCAACGACGGATGCTCAGGCAGCGGCAGCCCAGCAGGCAGCAGCTCTGCAGGCATCAGGACAGCAGCAGGCAGCAGCAGCTCAGACTACAGATGCAGCACAGCAGCAGGCAGCTTCGCAGACTCAGACAACCGAGCAGCAGCAGGCGGCAGCAGCGCAGGCTCAGGCAACGGAGCAACAGCAGCAGGCAGCAGCTCAGACACAGGCGGCGCCGGCAGCTTCAGCAGGGGGATCATATAACCTGAACGGACTTCAGGTAAATGCCGCCGAGTATAACGACCTCATGAATACATGGAGATATGCAACAGACGGTTCGGATGCCCAGACACTTGAGATGGTGCTCCATCATTCGGCAGCAGATCTGCAGGCAGTACTGCAGGCACATGGTCTTAGATGACAAGGACTGCCGTAACAGGGACCGCCATATCAGGGGCTGTCCATAACAGGGATCGGATTTGAAACATATCGGTAGAGCGATAACCTATATCTTCATTATCATACAATCACTGATCGTTTCCCTGCTGCTTTTTGCGGCAGGTAGAACGGATCATTATATCAAGCGGGATCAGCTTGGCTCCAACGGATTGTATTTTGCCGTTGGACTGGGGCTGGTCCTTGTTTTTGTCCTGATCTCATATATAGCCGGGAAGAAGGGGTGTATGGGGGCTCTTCAGGATATATTCTCCCGGTATGAAGGACAGATAGTATTTGTTACCATAGTGTTATTTTTCGTGCTTTCCCTTACCCTATGCGTAAGCGGATTCTTCTATTCCGACTGGGATCCGGCTGCCATAGTGCAGGGAGTTTACAGCCTCCTTGACGGTCATCCGGAAACTGCCGGAGTGGATTATTATTCCAATCACCCCAACAATCTGCTGCTGGTATGGTTATACCATAAGGTTCTGTTGATCTCCTCTATGGTTGGGATCAGATCAATAATAGCGATCGTTGCATTTCAATGTATCATCCTTGCTTTTTCTGAATATCTCTTTTACAGGATACTGGCCGACATATTAAATAACAGAGTGCAAGCATATGTAGGATTGTTGATCTTTGAACTCTGGTGGGGATTGTCACCCTGGTTTATCATAACCTATTCGGATGAAGCAGGGTTCATATTTCCTTTGATACTGATCAGGCTGTATCAAAAAATAACACGGTGCAAATATAACTGTCGTAATGGTAATGCCAAGGCATATAGAGGGGGTAAAGAATCCACAAAGAAGGTACCGGAGGTTTTGGTGTATCCGGGATGCTGGGTGCTTATGGGAGTGATAGCCGGCATAGGGTATTTTATCAAGCCTCAGATTGTCATAGTATTCATAGCGTGCGTTATTACAGAGATATTGAGGATATCATCGGGCCGATGTGCAGCACCCGGTGTCCAGCCTGCAGACATTCGGGAAGGGCGGGAAGGTGATTTGGATGATATGGATGAGAAGGATCAGAGACATGAGAAGGATATAAAGGATATAACATGTACAGGTGTTAGACTTTTGGCTGTTTTTGTATCCCTGGGAGGTATCATCCTGGCATTTATAATTGTCAAAGCTCTTATCATCCCGTCCATGGGCATAGATCTTGACAGCAGCAGATCCTTCGGGATGGCTCATTATTTTATGATGGGATTGAACGATGCGACTGACGGTGTATATTCCGATGAGGATACTCTGTTTACTGATTCATATGACACTCCGAGGGAAAAAAGAGAGGCCGATCTTAGCGTTGCCGGAAAAAGGATCAGAGAATACGGTATAGCGGGACTTATAAAACACTCCTGCAGGAAAATACTGGTGAACTACAATGACGGCCTGTTTGCATGGGGCATCGACGGTAATTTCTTTGCGGGCAGACTTTCAGAAGGTTGGGGCGATGTAGATGAGACCATGTTTACTCCCTTTGTGGAGAGATTCATAAGACCTGACGGGGCGGATCACGGAAAGTACGCGGCTTACTTGCAGATGATATGGATAATGGTACAGTTTATGTGTCTGATATCAGGGATCTGTTTTCTGATATGGCAATACGGAAGGGGTTCCGGTCTTTTCGATAAAGGTATCGGTGCGGTTTCGGGTGTGGATATGAATACGGATTCCGACAAAGAGAAGGAAGCTGTGTCCAGCAGCATGGTCGTATATGCAGTAATGCTGTCCCTTACGGGCATCTTCCTGTTTGAACTGCTCTTTGAAGCCAAGGCCAGGTATCTGATAATATTCGCTCCCATATACTTGTTGATGGCCCTGTGCATAGCTGGATCCATGAATAATAACACAAGATATTAATAATTCATGTGAATCGGTCGTTACTATTCACAGCCGAACTGCGCACTTTGCTGCGCAGTTACGGCCCAAAGAATTGTGGCAGGCAGGGGTTTTGCCCCATTGCCGAAGGCAATTTAATTGGCAAAACCCGTTACGTTCGCAGCCTGAAAGGCTGTGAACAGTAACAATCGGTCATGTGATCCGGGAAAAAATATATTGACAACCTTCCCCGGTGGTATTAGACTACGATCAATCGAATAAAGACAGATAAACCATTGGTTTCGGAAGAGTAGTTCGGATATGACGGCCAAGAGAGCTGCCGGTTGGTGCAAGGCAGACCTGATGTCCGTATGAATGGGCCGAAGCCGGACATGTATCTTACAGATCATGTGATGGGCGGAAGGAAATGTCCGACGAGATGCTCACTCGTTAAAGAGGGCACCGTATGATGGTACGGGTTGAGAGGGTGAGATATTCTCATCAAGGTGGGTGGTACCGCAGGATCAAAAAGATTTTGTCCCACAGGCTGAAAGCCTGTGGGATTTTTTATTTTCACAGGGGTTCACAGGAGTTTGGTATACATAAAACGCAGGGATTCAACCATCGGAGCCGTAGACATGAAAGGAGAAGATTGATCAAGCGGTTAACATAAACCGCAGATAAACGGCTTAAATAAAATAAAAAGAAAATTATGTAAACATGTGTCTAAATTATGTAAACCAAAATCGCGTCGACAGCCAATTGACACTGTTAGGATTATGTTAACCGTCAATTTTTTGTTCATTTCAGTTCAGGAGGTAAGTAAAATGATCAAAGAGGCAATCGAAAAAATAGTAAGAAAAGAAGATCTGACATATGATGAAGCATACGCCGTCATGAACGAGATCATGAACGGAGAAACGAGTCAGACTCAGAACGCGGCTTTTCTGGCAGCTCTTTCTACCAAGAGTGCAAGAGCCGAGACCATAGATGAGATCCAGGGCTGTGCCATAGCAATGAGAGAGCATGCTACGCCTGTTCCTCATGAGGGTATAAAGACTTTGGAGATAGTAGGTACCGGAGGAGACAGGGCAGGGAGCTTTAATATTTCCACAACGTCCGCTTTTATTCTGGCAGCCGGTGGGGTTAAGGTGTCAAAGCACGGTAACAGGGCAGCTTCATCAAAGTCAGGTACAGCTGACTGTCTGGAGGCTCTTGGTGTAAACATAGACCAGAGTCCCGAAAAGTGCCTGGAGCTTTTGAACAGCTCAGGCTTCTGCTTCATGTTTGCCCAAAAGTACCACGCTTCCATGAAATATGTGGGTGCTATCAGACGGGAGCTGGGATTTAGAACCGTATTCAACATCCTTGGCCCCCTTACCAATCCGGCCAGGCCCGAGTGCTACCTGCTGGGGCTCTATGATGAATACCTGGTGGAACCCGTTGCCAAGGTACTTGATAAGATGGGAGTCAGAAATGCTCTTGTGGTATATGGGAAAGACAGATTGGATGAGATCTCACCTTCCGACAGCACTCTGGTATGCGAGCTTAAGGACGGGTATTACAGGACGACTGAGATATGCCCCGAGGACTTCGGCCTGAAGAGAGGCACAAAGGATGAGATAGTCGGAGGCACTGCGGAAGAGAATGCAAAAATAACAAGAGGTATACTTGACGGCAGCATAACAGGTACAAAGAGGACCGCAGTGGTGATGAATGCGGGCGCAGGCTTCTACGTATATGGCAGGACAAACAGTATAGAGGAAGGGATACGTCTTTCGGAGGAGCTCATTAATAACGGGGCGGCAATAAAGACTCTGGAGGAAACGATAAAGGTATCGAATGCATGATATTGGATGAGATAAAGGCATCAACCCTTAAAAGGACTGAGGAAACCAAAAAGAGACAGCCGTTATCGAAACTTGAAGAAAGGTTGGCTGCCAGGAAGAGGAAAGAGGCCTTTGCGTTTGAAAAGGCCCTCAAAAATAACGGGCTGTCATATATATGTGAGATCAAGAAGGCGTCACCCTCAAAGGGTGTGATAGCGGAAGAATTCCCGTATAAGGACATAGCACTTGAATATGAGAAGGCCGGGGCAGACTGTATCTCGGTGCTGACGGAGCCGGAATACTTCATGGGTGATATTTTATACCTTGAGGAGATCAGTGAGCTGGTGGATATCCCTCTGCTAAGGAAAGATTTCACCTGTGATGAATACATGATCACTGAAGCTGCCGCCTATGGGGCGGATGCCATACTCCTGATAGCGGCTATACTGGATGACAGGGAGCTTACCTCCTATCTTGATATAGCCGATGAGCTGGGACTGTCATGTATATTCGAAGCACACAATGAGGAAGAGGTCAGAAGGTGCCTTGATGCCGGAGCCAGGATACTCGGAGTCAATAACAGGGATCTAAAGGATTTTACGGTTGATATGGGCAATTCCGCCTCTTTACGGAAAATGGTGCCGGATGATATCATCTTTGTTGCCGAATCAGGGATAAGCAGCATGGAGGATGTGAGAGCAGTGAAGGCCATGGGAGCTGATGCGGCTCTCATAGGTGAAACCCTTATGAGAAGCAGTGATAAAAAAGCCAGGCTTAGGGAGCTTGACAGCTGACAGGAAGGAAAGGTTATGAGCGAAAAAGGAAGATTCGGACCATACGGGGGTCAATACATACCGGAGACTCTCATGAATGCCGTGAATGAACTGGATGAGGCATACAGGAAATATAAGAACGATCCGGAATTTATACGGGAACTGAAAGCCTTATACAGAGAATATGCCGGGAGACCGTCCATGCTCACTTATGCATCAAGGATGACTGAGGATCTGGGCGGTGCGAAGATATATCTGAAAAGAGAAGACCTGAATCATACCGGATCCCACAAGATCAATAACTGCCTGGGGCAGATCCTGCTGGCTAAGAAGATGGGAAAGACGCGTATCATAGCCGAGACCGGTGCAGGACAACACGGAGTGGCAACAGCCACCGTCTGTGCCCTTATGGGGATGGAATGCGTTATATTCATGGGAGAGACGGATACAAAGAGACAGGCTCTTAATGTATACAGGATGGAGCTTTTGGGTGCTGCCGTCCATCCTGTGACATCCGGGACCAGGACACTGAAGGATGCGGTAAATGAGACCATGAGAGAATGGACATCGAGGATAAGCGATACCCATTACTGTCTGGGATCTGTCATGGGGCCTCATCCCTTTCCGGAGATGGTAAGAGATTTTCAGAAGATCATAGGAGAGGAAATAAAGGATCAGGTCCGTAAGGCTGAGGGTAAGCTTCCGGATGCGGTAATCGCCTGTGTGGGCGGAGGATCGAATGCCATGGGAGCCTTCTACGATTTCATAGATGATAAGGAGGTTGAGCTCATAGGCTGTGAAGCTGCGGGAGAAGGGGCCGATACGCCAAGGACCGCTGCTACCATAACAACCGGAAGAGTTGGGATATTCCACGGGATGAAATCGCTTTTCTGTCAGGATGAGTTCGGACAGATAGCTCCGGTCTACAGTATTTCCGCAGGGCTTGATTATCCCGGTATAGGACCTGAGCATGCAGAACTCTACAGGAGCAAAAGAGCCAGATATGTGCCAGTGACTGACGAAGAGGCGGTAAACGCTTTCGAGTACATGTCAAGGACCGAGGGGATAATCCCCGCCATAGAAAGCGCCCATGCAGTGGCGTATGCCATGAAGATCGCACCGACCATGGCTAAGGACAAGGTTATAGTCATCAATATCTCCGGGCGCGGAGACAAGGATGTGGCTTCGATCGCAAGATACAGAGGGAGGAGTGATCTCCATGATTAGGATTACAGAGGCTTTTAAGAAGGGGAAGGCATTTATTCCCTTTATAACGGGAGGAGATCCCGATCTTGATACTACCAGGAGTCTGATCCTTGAGATGCAGGATGCCGGGGCAGATCTCATAGAGATAGGAGTACCCTTTTCAGATCCCATAGCGGAGGGGCCTGTTATCCAGGAGGCAGACGAAAGGGCGCTGCAGGGCGGATGCACCACAGACAGACTGTTTGATATGGTGGAGTCCCTGAAGGATCGGATGCATATACCGATGGTATTTATGACATACATAAATCCCGTGTTCTCATACGGTATGGACAGATTCATGGACAGATGCCAAAGAGCCGGCATAGCGGGACTTATAGTGCCGGATCTGCCATATGAAGAGAAGGGAGAGATCTATGATTCCTGTCATGCTAAAGATCTTGAGCTTGTATCCATGATCGCGCCTACCTCAAAGGAAAGGATCCGCATGATAGCCGGTGAGGCGGAGGGATTTCTTTACTGTGTTTCTTCCCTGGGGGTAACGGGGGTGAGGCAGCAGTTCGATACGGATATAGAGTCCATGATAAAGCTGGCAAAGGAAGAGACATCCATACCCTGCTGTGTGGGATTCGGGATCTCTACCCCCGAGCAGGCAGGAAAGATGGCCTCAGTATCTGACGGAGCCATAGTTGGATCTGCGATCGTGCGTATCATCGCAGAGCATGGAAAGGATTCCGCTCCCTATGTGCGTAAATACGTGGAAGAAATGGTACGTGCCGTAAAAGATGCCGGGTGATACGGGCAGGATGATAAGGAGAAGGAGTATGGATCCATGGGGGCTTTAAGAGACTTTTTCAATCCCTCAAAGAAGATAAAGATCAAGGGAATGCAGGATACCTTCTATGCCACTGATGAGTGTGACGGCTGCGGAGAGTGTTACAGGAAGTGTCCTACAGGTCATATAAAAATGAAAGACGGCCGGCCCGATTGGGGCAAGCCGTGTCTTATGTGTGCTCAATGCTATGATTTCTGTCCCAAGGGTGCCATACGGTACGGAGACCCTTCGTCATCCGGGAAATAGGCGTCGGCCACCAACGAGGGTGTTTATGCCGTGGTCTTTTTTTCCAGAGGTCTTATCACTTCCCTGTTAAGCTTCGTGAAGAAGATAAGGGTCACGGTCAGGGATATAACCTCGGATATGATAAAGGCCCACCACACATTCTTTACATCGCCGGTGAGACTTAAAAGGTATGCGGCGGGGATCAGAGCGAATATCTGTCTCGCCAGGGAGACGATAAGGGAATAAAAACTCCTGCCGAAGGCTTGAAACACCGAGCCCATGGCTATGGCAGCTCCCGCTATGGGGAAATGCAGGGCTATGATCCGAAGGGCGGTGGTACCTATGACCATCATTTCATCGGAAGCGGAGAATAATCGCAGAAGCACTCCGGGTATGAGCTCAAATACTATGGTCCCTGCGCACATTATGGAAAATGCCAGAACTATTGAGAACCGGAAGGCTTCGTTTATACGGTCTTTTCTTCTGGCGCCGTAGTTGTAGGCTATGACGGGTATGACTCCGTTATTGAGGCCGAACACAGGCATGAAGAAGAAACTCTGAAGCTTGAAATAAACTCCGAATACGGCTACAGCCGTGCTGGAAAACCTGTCAAGTATCTTATTCATCATATATGTCATGATGGAACCTATGGCTATCATGAGTATGGAAGGAACACCCACGAAATATATACGCTTTACGGTTTCGGCCTTAAGCTTCAGTATGGAAGGAGAAAAGCGTATATCGGGGTTCTTTTTTATATTGAAATAAAGTCCCAGAGTGGCAGCGATGCTCTGTCCTATGATGGTGGCATAAGCAGCTCCTGCGACTCCGAGCTTGGGGAATCCGAACAATCCGAATATCATGATGGGGTCCATGATGATGTTGATGATGGCACCGAGGGCCTGAGTCACCATGGTATATATGGTCCTCCCGGTTGACTGCAGAAGCCTCTCCATGGTCACCTGACATGACATGCCGATGGACAGGACCATGACTATGGAAAGATAGGTAGTGCCTTCTCTGATTATGGCGGGATCGCCGGTCTGGCTGGAGATGAAAGCCCTTGCGGCACCCATAAATGATGCAGCCATGAAGATCAAGGCGGCAGAGATGTTTAATACTATACCGTTTCCGGCTGCACTGTCTGCCTCGCCAAGCTTCTTCTCGCCAAGGGCCTTTGACAGCATGGCATTGATACCGACTGCTGTACCGCCGGCTACGGCAAACATGAGATTCTGCATGGGAAAAGCAAGTGTCACTCCCGTCAGTGCCTCTTCGGACAGCATGGCTACGAAGACTGAGTCCACCACATTGTACAATGCCTGGACCAGCATTGATATCATCATGGGGAGAGACATGGTGATTATCAGTTTTTTTACGGGCATAACGCCCATCTTGTTTTCTTTCATGTTCTAGTTCTGATTCTTTTTGGCAAATCCGGCCCGTTTTCTGAGTACAGGATCAAGGATCCGCTTTCTGATGCGCAAAGATACCGGAGTGACCTCTAAAAGCTCGTCGTTGTCAATGAAATCAAGACACTGCTCAAGCGACATGTTAATGGGAGGCACCAGACGCAGTGCTTCGTCGGAACTGGAGGTTCTGGTATTGGTGAGGTGCTTGGTCTTGCAGACATTTACCTCGATATCTTCGGATTTGGGATTCGAACCTATTACCATGCCGGAATATACGATTGTTCCGGGGCCTATGAACAGGGATCCTCTGTCCTGGGCGTTGAAAAGACCGTAGGGAACAGCTTCCCCTGCTTCAAATGCGATCAGCGAGCCGGTCTTTCTGTAAGCTATATCTCCTTTATATGGAGCGTATCCGTCAAAGACGGTATTGATTATCCCGTTGCCCTTGGTCTCTGTCATGAAGGGGCCTCTGAAGCCTATCAGTCCTCTGGAGGGGATACGGAACTCCAGCCTGGTATAGCCGCCTGCTATGGAGTTCATGGAAAGAAGCTCGCCCTTTCTCTCGGAAAGATTCGATATGACGGCTCCGGAAAATTCGTCCGGAACATCCACATATGCAAGCTCGACGGGCTCCTCGGTCTTGCCGTTTACGGTCTTATTTATAACCTCTGCCTTGGATACGGCGAATTCATATCCTTCACGGCGCATGGTCTCTATAAGTACGGAAAGATGGAGTTCGCCGCGGCCCGAAACCTTGAAGGTATCGGTGGAATCCGTCTCCTCGACCCGAAGGGACACGTCTGTGTTCAATTCCTTGAGAAGTCTGTCTTTTATATGTCTTGAGGTAACGTATTTACCCTCGCGTCCGGCAAGGGGTGAATCGTTTACCATGAAATTCATGGATATGGTGGGATCCGATATCTTCTGGAAGGGAATGGGTGATGCATCCTCTAAGGAGCAGAGAGTATCACCGATCTTCAGATCGGCTATGCCCGATATGGCAACTATCTGCCCTATGGTGGCTTCCTGGACATCTGCCTTGTTAAGCCCCTGGAATTCATAGAGCTTGCTTATCTTTACCTTTTCTCTTCTGTTTTCGTCATGGTGGTTCAGTATCAGGGCCTCCTGATTGAGCCTTATGGTACCGTTATCAACCTTGCCTATGCCGATACGGCCCACATATTCGTTATAATCTATGGTAGAGATAAGTATCTGCAGTGATGCATCGGGATCACCCTCGGGAGCGGGTATATATGACACGATGGTGTCAAAAAGAGCCGACATGTCATCTCCCTGAGAAGCGGAATCCATGGATGAAGTACCGTTTTTGGCGGAAGCGAATACAAAGGGACAGTCAAGCTGGCTGTCCGAAGCACCCAGGTCCATAAGGAGTTCCAGAACCTCATCCACTACCTCATCCGGTCTGGAACCGGGCCTGTCTACCTTGTTGATACAGGAAATAACAGGCAGATCAAGTGAAAGTGCTTTTTTTAGCACGAATTTGGTCTGAGGCATAACGCCCTCAAAGGCATCTACCAAAAGAACGACCCCGTCCACCATTTTAAGTATGCGCTCGACCTCGCCTCCGAAATCGGCGTGCCCCGGGGTATCTATTATATTGATCCTTGTATTCTTGTATTGCACGGAAGTGTTTTTGGAGAGAATGGTTATACCGCGTTCTCTTTCCAGATCGTTGGAGTCCATGACACGCTCCACGACTTCCTGATTTTCCCTGAAAACGCCGCTCTGCCTTAACAGGGCATCCACAAGGGTAGTCTTTCCGTGATCTACATGGGCTATGATAGCCACGTTTCTTATATCATCTCTTTTGGTGTGCATTTTTTCTTCCTCTTGATCAACCGCGTTATATTTTACCACCGCTGTCAAGACTCGGTCTTATTCTTCCCATCCGATATCTGGTTGATGGCTTCATATGCCAGGTCGTATATCTGTGCAAGCTCCTTTGCGTCGGAGGTTCCGATGTTGGAGTATTTCATGGCCTGCTCCGCAAAATAGTTTTTGGCGCGGAATATGGACATCTTTGAGAACATCTTTCCGTTACAGTAGTAAGTTCCGGTGGATTCGTCCCATTTGCTCTCGGCATACTTCTTAAGGTCATCCGGTTGAGCTCCCGCAGTAGCTGCAAGGGCGTGTATGAGGTCTTCCTTTGAATCAAAATTCTTTTTAATACCTGCCATTTGTCTTCTCCTGTTCTGTTATGTGTGAACTGTTATCAAGCGTTACTGTTCACAGCCTTTCAGGCTGCGAACGTAACGGGTTTTGCCAATTA
>CAMOIV010000023.1 GCA_946616305.1 uncultured Lachnospiraceae bacterium
TACCCGTACGAACAGGTGAAGAAGGTGGCAGACAGTATAAAAACTGCAGGAGTTTAACTACTCCACCCAATTGGAAAACATAGAAAATCCTGTGAAGATGTTCCGGCATCCTCACAGGATTTTTACTAGGGGGAGAATTAATGAAAAAGTTGTTTAGCGTCCTCTGCTCTCTATCATTTTCTTTGATTATATATACGAACCGGGATCGGGTGTGGCTAAAAAGAATTTGCAATTTGCGCCGGCAGCGAAATAAGCACTCGGATTTTGGAACTCCGTCCATTTATTGGACATCACATTATAAGTATACTTGATGATGGAAAGACCGTTCTTAACTCTTTTGAAAAGGGAGGGCGATTATGCTGCATGATGACAATGATCATTTCTGGAGTATGTATAATGAACAACATGATTACGACTTTTTCATGGAACATCAGGATACCTACGGTACAGGGGGAGGAAAGCACCCGGTATATTGGACGGTAGTCTCGGTGCTGGTACTTATAGCAGCTCTGGCATTTCCATCCTCTCCGGGGGTGCCGATATTTATCTTCATGATGGCACTGTCCGGAAGCTTCTGTCTGTAAGCATGAAAAACCACGGTCAAATTTACCTCACGGTAAGCATGATCTTGATGGCTGCCCCGGTGGTTACGAAACGTAACCACCGGGGTTGTTTTTTATTTGCACCGGATCCTATAATCAATACCATCAGAGTCGACACTGATAGGAGCAGAGGTAATGGACGGAACAGATGAGAAGATACTGGATCTGCTAAAAGGAAATGCCAGGATGAGCTATCAGGAATTGGGCGATGCCATAGGCATGTCCAGAGTGGCCGCAAAAAAGCGGGTTATGAAGCTGGAGAGCGAAGGCATAATACGCGGGTATAATACCTGTATTTACAGACCGAATGATATCATAGCGTTGATCGATATCGTGACTCTCCCGGAAAAATACGATGAGGTGCTAAAATACGTGTCCACAAGAACAGCTTATGTAAGGCAGATCTTCGGAACAACAAAGGAAAACCATATCCATATGGTTGCAGTTTCTGATTCCGCTCATGACCTTGGGTATCTGGCAAGGATGATCATCAAAAAATGCGGTGACGGCATAGATGAGATCCATTGCCATGCAGTTACAGACGTCTATAAGGATGTCTATGGAGGGATCAGTTATGAGCAAAGATCAGTGTCAGACAGTGATGGAGATAATGAACGGACTGGCAGGAGTAAGCCTGAAAAGAAAGCAGGGCGGTAAGTTCTTCTTCCCCATGTATATGACCGGGGCTATGGAGAAGCGCAGCATAGAGGATCTGGAATTAAGTGTCAGAGCATACCACTGTCTTAAGAGAGCGGGATATGATACCATAGGACAGTTGACAGAAGCGATATCATCAGGGGTCACGTTGAAAAGCATCCGCAACTGCGGTATAACATCCGCAACGGAGATCATGTGCAGTCTCTTCCTGCTCCAGTACAACATGTTACCGGCGGAGAGTCAGTACGGATACCTGATGGATGTGGTCAGAGCAAATATAGGCGATGCAGATACATCACATAGCGGACGACAGGATTGATGATCTGACCTTATCCGTGATGACAGGCTTCAAAAGCATCAGGGCAGTGAGATTACGGAGGGAACAAAAATGAGAGATTTACTTATTGTCGTGGACATGCAGAAGGATTTTGTGGATGGTGCACTTGGAACAAAGGAAGCTGTGTCCATAGTTCCTGCTGTAGTTGATAAGATAAGAGAATACAAGATAGAGGATGTGTTTGTAACCAGGGACACTCATCAGAAGGATTATCTGTCTACCCGGGAAGGACGTAACCTTCCTGTGGAGCACTGTATAGAAGGCACCCCGGGATGGGAGATCGATGCCAAAGTGGCCAAGGCAGTAGAAGGAGCCACTATTATCAACAAGCCTACCTTCGGATCCACAAAGCTCGCAGATATGATAAGGAAGATCTCGGAAAAAGAAGAAATATCCATCGAACTGATCGGTCTGTGTACCGACATATGCGTTGTCTCAAATGCCCTGCTGCTCAAAGCTGCCATGCCGGAAGTAGAGATATCGGTTGATGCTTCCTGCTGTGCCGGCGTCACGCCCGAAAAGCATGAGGCGGCTCTTGAGACCATGAGATCATGTCAGATACAGGTGAAGGGTGTGGAATAATAGCGAAGGTGAGCGGCCTGACATATGACATATGAAGAAGCAGTAGATACAATAATCCCCGGCAAATACAGACATTTCAAAGGCAACGAATATGAAGTGATATCCGTTGCCAGGCATTCTGAGACCATGGAAGCCATGGTAGTATATCGTGCGCTCTACGGAGATCACGGTATATGGGTACGTCCCGCAGATATGTGGAATGAAACCATCGAGCGTGATGGTAAGACTTATCAGCGCTTTGAGAAGATCGGATAACAGCCGCAGCCTGTTTTTGAACAGGCACTTTTTTATTATAAGGTTAGGGAGTACTCCAAATGGACGAAAGATTAAAGAAGCAGCTTGATTTTGCGTTGGAAGCAGACAAGGAAAAGAATATCTTCAGACAGACCCATCTGTCCGGGCACGGGAGAAATGAGAATGATGCGGAACACGCATGGCACATGGCACTTATGGCATACCTTTTGAGGGAGTATGCCAATGAACCTGTTGATATCACAAAGGTTATGCTCATGTGTCTGATCCATGATGTTGTGGAGATAGATGCCGGTGATACTTATGCCTATGACGCTGAAGGGCTTAAAACCCAGCAGGAAAGGGAGGATAAGGCTAAGGAGAGGATATTTTCCCTTCTTCCCGATGACCAGAAACAGGAGCTGGTCGCTCTCTTTGATGAATTCGAGGATTATGAGACACCGGAGTCAAGATATGCACATGCTATGGATAATCTGCAGCCACTCCTGTTGAACAACAGCAATGACGGGTCGGATTGGTTAGAGCATGGCGTGACTAAGGATCAGGTCTATGGCCGGCAGAATAAAACCAGACTCGGCTCGGAAAAACTCTTTGAGGAAGTTACCGACAGACTCATCCGCGAACATATCGAAAAAGGAAATATCAAAGAATAAATACAGAGAAAGGATCTTCTCATGGCCAAAGATGATAAAACAAATGTGATGCGACTGTTGGATAAAGCGAAGATATCCTATGTTAGTCACACCTATGAACCGGATCCGACTATGAGCGGCGAAGAGATAGCATCAATACTTGGGGAAGATCCGGAAAAGGTGTTCAAAACGCTGGTGACACAGGGGAAGAGTGGACAGTTCTATGTCTTTCTGGTTCCGGTCAAGGCTGAGCTCGACCTGAAGAAAGCGGCCAAGGCGGCCCGGGAGAAAGCGATCGCCATGATAAAACAGAAGGAACTTCTGCCGCTGACCGGATATGTTCATGGAGGATGCTCACCTGTAGGGATGAAAAAACTGTTCCCGACATATATACACATATCATGCAGAGAATTTGATCACATCTTCGTCAGCGCCGGAAAGGTCGGATATCAGATAGAGCTGCCTCCTGAAGAACTGATAAGGATAGCAAAAGGCACGACAGCAGATATCATAATAGATGACTGAAGATGAGGTGAATGATACACAGGAAAACTCCTTGATGCGGTGAGGTCAGGTATATGAGATAATGGAGGGGCAGTTAGCAGCGAAACCGTCAAAGACATGTGGAGCTGATAAACCGCACTGTAGCGTTGTATAAGCATCGGAGGGTATGACAGATGAAGGTATTATTTATAGGCGGAACAGGACAGATCAGCAGCGCTATCGTCAGGAAACTGGCTAAGGAAAAGGACTGTGAGGTTTGGGTCCTAAACAGAGGCAACAGGGCGCTTCCTGGGGGCGTACATCAGATCATAGCTGATATGAATGATGAAGCGAAGGTTGCTGATGCAATAAAGGATATGACCTTTGATGCAGTCTGTGAATTCATCGGATTTACAGCGGATCAGGTGGAAAGAGACTACAGACTTTTTAAAGGCAGGACCGGACAGTACATATATATCAGCTCCGCATCCGCATATCACAAGCCCGCAGCAAGCTATCTGATCACTGAGGGAACGACTCTTGCCAATCCGCACTGGCAGTACTCAAGAGACAAGATCGCATGTGAGGAATTCCTCATGAAAAAGTACAGAGAAGAGGGCTTCCCCATCACCATAGTACGTCCGAGTCACACCTACGACGAGAGGAACATCCCTCTGGGTGTACAGGGAACGAAGGGATTCTACCAGGTTATCAGGAGAATGCAGGCCGGCAAGCCGGTGATCATCCAGGGAGACGGATCATCCCTCTGGCATCTGACCTTTAATGAAGACTTTGCCATCGGATACACGGGACTCATCGGGAACCGTCATGCTATCGGTGAAGCCTTCCATATCACCGGTGACGAGGTGCTGACATGGGATCAGATCTATCAGACCATAGCGGATGCCCTGGGGGTGGAATTAAAGCCTTACCATGTAGCATCGGAATTCCTGTCATCAGTAGGAGATAAATACGGCTTTGATTATGAGGGAGGCCTCACGGGTGACAAGTCCGTTTCCGTCGTATTTGATAACAGTAAGATCAAACGTCTGGTACCTGAGATGACCACACACATACCCTTCCACAAGGGAGTGAGGATGTCGCTTGAGTATGTACTGTCTCATCCGGATGAATATGAGGAAGATCCGGAATTTGACTCATGGTGTGACAGAGTCATCGATGCCCTTGAAAAAGCGAAGGGATCGATCTGAACAACACAGGGACCTGACGGACATATCCTACAGACCAACAGCCTCAGGCAGAAGGGATCTGTCATCAATATAATAATCACAGGTTATCTTCCTGGAATTATTACCATACATCTCTACGATCTCAGGGAGGTTGTCATTGACTGCGTCGAAGTATAGTTTCTGATCGTGACACCAGTCAATGGCATCCTCCAATGCCTTGCCTGCGCGGCATGTCCATAAGATCAGCTTATTACCCTGATCACGCCAGTCTCGAAGATATGATATGAGCCTCTCGTTTGGATCTCCGAGAGCAGGCCAGTCACTATAGCAAAGCGTCCCGTCAAAATCTACGGCTATGATCTTGTATTCATCCATAGAATGCTCCTCCAAAAACCAAACGTCTGTTCGTATATTATGATAGAACAACTGTTCGAGATATGCAACCGCAAGATATACGGTCTGAGGTCCTGTAAGGCACAACAGATAGATCCGGGTAAAGCTGCCGCAGACAAAGATTAGACGGGTTTTTTAAATATTTTACTCTTTGTTCAGGTAATTATTTCATACATAATGTACTTAAAGCGCCAAAAGCAATTGACGCTGATCAGGCTTTCCTGAGGCAGAGGCAAATGCTTTTGGCGTATCCCCCCTATTAAGATGGAAGGGTAGGGGCTATAAGATGCGAGTGAGGGACAGAATTGCAGGAGTGCAGTCCCCGGAGCGATCCGGGCAGGGTACACTACTATGGTAAACGGAGGGCACACATGAGCGATCATTATCTTGCGGTGGATATCGGAGCGTCAAGCGGACGGCATATACTCGGAAGAGTAGAGAACGGAAAGATAGAACTGGAGGAGATATACCGCTTTGAAAACGGTATGATCCACAGCGGTGATTCCCTTCTGTGGGATACAGAGCACTTATTCACTGAGATAGTGAACGGACTGAAAAGGTGCAAGGAGATCGGCAAGATCCCGGTCACCATGGGGATAGATACCTGGGGCGTGGATTATGTCCTGCTGGATGACGAGGATAAGACGGTCGGAAAAACCTATGGCTATCGTGATCACAGGACAGACGGATATCCCGATAAGGTCTATAACATTATTTCCGAGAAGGAACTCTATGCTCACACAGGCACTCAGAAGCAGTCCTTCAACACCATTTTTCAGCTGTCCGCATTAAGGGACAGCGAGCCGGAGGTTCTTGAAAAGGCAGCGGCCATGCTGATGATGCCGGATTATTTCGGATTCAGGCTGACAGGCGTAAAGAAACAGGAGTATACCAATGCCACTACAACGGGGCTCATCAATGCCCTGACAAACGACTGGGACAGAGAGTTCATCGCTAAACTGGGATTCCCCGACAGGATATTCCTGAAGCCCGAAAAACCCGGTACGAGGCTTGGCAATCTGAGAAGTGAGATCGCAGACGAGATCGGCTTTGATCTGACAGTCATGATCATAGGAAGCCATGACACGGCATCCGCTGTCATGTCGGTTCCTTCATCTGCGGAGGATACCCTGTATATCAGCTCGGGCACCTGGTCCCTCATGGGAGTGGAGAATCCCACCGCAGTCACCACGGACGATGCAAGAAGAGCCAACTTTACCAATGAAGGCGGATATGATTACAGATACAGGTTCCTCAAGAATATCATGGGACTTTGGATGATACAGCAGGTTCGTCATGAGCTGGGAGACAGGTATTCTTTCGCCGAGCTTTGCGACATGGCGGAGAAGGAGAGAACCTTCCCTTCAAGGGTGGATGCAAACGATCCGAGATTTCTTTCTCCCGACAATATGCAGGAGGAAATAAGAAAGGCCTTAAGGGAGAACGGTCAGAAGGAGCCGGAAAATGTGGGACAGATGGCTGCCGTGATATATCAGAGTCTGGCAAATGCCTATGCTAAGACGCTGGATGAGATCGAGTCCATAACAGGCAGACACTATGAAGCCGTAAATATCATAGGCGGGGGATCCAAGGCATCCTATCTTAATCTGCTCACGGCAGATGCATGCGGCAGAATGGTCATAGCCGGACCGGATGAGGGAACAGCGGTCGGGAATCTCATGTGCCAGATGATAAGCGCAGGAGATTTCAAGGACCTTAAGGAAGCGAGAGCTGCCGTGACGGAATCCTTTGATATCAAAACATACAATTGACAGACGTAAGGAATAAGAGCGATTGAACACGAGAAGAAACAAAAAGGAAAGAAAATAAAACAATAAAAAACAAAGAGGAGGTAATCTGATGGAAGAGAAGAAGGATCTGCAGAAGATCATCGAAGAAGGAGCGGAAGCGGCAGCGGGTGTCTTAACTCAGGCTGCAGGAACGCTGCATTCAAAGGTGCGGTACGAGTCGGCGAAGTCGATCTATGCTTGGGCAGGGGTGGATACAGAGGCTGCCATGAAGAAACTGGCCGAGGTTCCTGTTTCGCTGCACTGCTGGCAGGGAGATGATGTACGTGGTTTCGATACCGATCCTGCCAAGCCCCTTACCGGCGGTATCCAGACTACGGGTAACTACCCTGGAAGGGCCCGTACACCTGAAGAACTGATGGCAGACTATGAGAAGGTTTTGGCTTTGTGCCCCGGCAAGAAGAAGCTTAACCTTCATGCAAGCTACGCCATATTTGATGAGGGCGGATTTGTTGACAGGGACAAGCTGGAGCCTAAGCACTTCGAGAAATGGGTAGAGTTTGCCAAGAAGAATAATATCGGACTTGATTTTAATCCCACATTCTTCTCGCATCCCAACATGAAGGATGGACTTACCCTTTCAAGCCCCGATGAAGAGTGCAGGAAGTTCTGGATCGAGCATGGAAAGGCATGCGTTCGGATATCAGAGTATTTCGCAAAGGAGACAGGGATCCCCTGTGTTATGAACATATGGATCGGTGACGGTTACAAGGACATACCCGCAGACCGCAAGGGTCCTCGTGAGAGATATAAGGATGCCATTGAGCAGATCATAGCCGAGCCTCATGATCCCAAGCAGGTTAAGATCACTGTGGAGTCCAAGGTATTCGGTATAGGAGTTGAGAGTTATACGGCAGGATCAGGAGAGTTCACCCTGCTTTTTGCGGCAACTCACCCCGGCATCCTTCCGCTCATGGACAACGGACATTACCATCCTACAGAGGTGGTATCAGATAAGATATCAGCACTCCTTTGCTACTTTGATGAGATAGCACTCCATATCACCCGCCCGGTAAGATGGGATTCGGATCATGTGGTGATTCTGGATGACGAGACGAAGGAGATCGCAAAGGAAATCGTGCGCAACGGTGACAGTCTTGATCGTGTAAATATCGCTCTTGATTACTTTGATGCCAGCATCAACCGTATCTCGGCCTGGAGCGTAGGCTTCCGTTCATTGCAGAAGGCACTGCTCATGGCACTGTGCACTCCCAATGAGGAGTTCAAAAAGCTTCAGGATACCAATCAGCTGACAAAACTCATGGCGAAGCAGGAAGAGATGAAGGTTTATCCTTTCGGAGACATCTGGGAGGAGTATCTGTCAAGGTGCGGCGCACCCAGCGAGCTCACATGGTTTGATGAGGTTGAGAAGTACGAGAAGGAAGTACTTTCCAAGAGGGTGTAGTAAATAAAACCGAAAGTGAAGGCCGGACAGATTAAGGAGGATCCGATGATCAAAACATTCAAGATGAAACTCTATGAGGGACAGGAGAAGGAGTACGAGAAAAGGCATAATGAGCTGTGGCCCGAGATGATCGATATGATTCATGAGCATGGCGGAAAGAATTACACCATAAGTCTTGATAAGGATACTCTTACTCTTTTTGGATACATAGAGATAGAGGATGAGGAGCTTTGGAGCAAGGGGGCAGATACTGCTATTAACAGAAAGTGGTGGGACTTCATGGCCGACATCATGGAAACCAACCCGGATAACAGCCCTGTAAGTACGGACCTTCCGGTGCTTTTCCACCTGGATTAAACGATATCCCTGCACCGGTCAACCGGCAGATTGCAAACCGTAAGGATGTCGCCGGGAGACTGACGGCATGGAGATTGCAAACCGGGAGACAACAGATCGGAAAAATGAACCACGAACCCCGGCCCCGGGGTTCAAGATGGGATCCGGATCTCTACCTCTGTGCCCGATCCAAGGGTTGAGTGGTAGGTGAGGCCGTATTCCTCGCCAAATAAGATCTGTAGCCTGCGATGGGTATTGAACACTGCGATGTTCGTACCCGTCGCATTTTTATTGTCTCCGGACAATATGTCATGGAGAGCTTCTTTATCCATCCCGATACCGTCGTCCGATATCAGGATGATGATGTCTCCCTCCGAGTGCCATCCGGCGACGACTATGGTACCTTCGCGGGATTCCTTTTCGAGTATGCCGTGGAGGATGGAATTCTCGACGATGGGCTGTAACGTGAGTTTGGGGAGCCTGGCAGACAACAGCTCGTCGGGTATGTCCACCATCAGTCGGATCTTTTCCTCAAAGCGCATGTTCTGCAGCTCCACATAAAGCTTTACATGCTCTATTTCCGAGCGGATATCCGATATTGGATCCTTGCGGCTTAAGGTCAGCTTGTAGAAGCTGGAAAGAGCCTGGACGGCTCTGGTGACCTCTTCTATCTCACCGGACTGGGAAAGCCAGTTT
Source organism: uncultured Lachnospiraceae bacterium (assembly GCA_946616305.1). Classification (GTDB taxonomy): domain Bacteria; phylum Bacillota; class Clostridia; order Lachnospirales; family Lachnospiraceae; genus NK4A144. The sequence goes on from CAMOIV010000023.1 coordinate 9,374, forward strand.
ATCATGTCCATTGTATTGTACAGGAAGTGGGGGTTGATCTGCGACTGCAGAGCACGGATCTCCAATATGCGCAGCTCCTCTGCTGTTTCCTGCTGACGCCTGACCAGCAGGTTCTGCTGATCTGCCATGTAATTATATGAATCGGTAAGCTCTCCTATCTCATCATGGGTTTTGGGATCGGGGATGCGAACGGGAGGTCTGGACCTGGCAGCACGCATCTCATCATTGATCATTGACAGACGAAGAGTGATGGAACGGGCCAGAAACCAGGAGATGAGAAAAGCTATAAGGAGGGTCAGCAGGTATATCATGGCAAAATTAGATATGATGCTCCTGCCTCTTTGCAATACGATATCAGAGGGGATCACGCTGACCATGTACCAGTCCGTATCCCCAAGGTTAAAGCTTGCGGTATATACCTCATTGCCTATAACGGTCCTTGTTGTGTAGCCATCGCTGGAAGCGGATATGCCACGCACGGTGTCGTAATCCATGAGATAGGCTCCGGCCAGGGCGGCATCTGAGCTTGCGACTATGGCCTGCCTCTCGTTCAGGATATATGAAACGCCTCCGGCAACAGACAGATCATGCTTGAGGATATTGGTGAACTCATCCGACGTGAAATATATTGCAAGATAGGTGGGTGATTCGGTGGAAGCAGGGGAGGTGGGATAGAGACGCTCTATATATGCCAGCTCGCCGTAATCGTTTATTTCCTTATGTGACAGATAAAAGGAAGGGCAGTAGAGCTCCGTTTTGGGGGTGGAGTTCATGATGCCGTGCCAGTAGGTTCCGTGGATCGATCCCTCGGGAACAAAGAAACCCTCCAGCAGGCGGTTGTCATAGAGTTCGGTGGGTGCATGATCCGTGTATATGTGGATGGAACTGATCATGGTGCCGTCTATGCCGGAATCCAGCTGTGAATGCAGATCGTTGAGAAAGGCACTGTTATGTGCAAGCTCTGCCTTTGCCTCCTCGGATATGGAGTCTGTACAGATCTGGCGTATGAAGGTATTGCTCCGTATGGAGGAGGATACCATAGAGATAGGTTCAAGCCGTGCTTCGAGAGCAGAAGCACTCTGGCTGGACAGAGCAAAGGACTGGCGTATGGAGTCGTTGACGATCAGATCGTATATGGATGAATAGAAGAGGCTTATGATCAGTACCGTAGGGATCAGTATGAGCAGCAGATGTGTGGACATGAGCTTGGTCTTTATGGAAGCATCTTTGAAAAACCTTATCATGACGGATAGCTTTCTCTGCCCGAGGACAGACTGCTCCTGAATTCGGAGGGAGATACGTTGGTGACCTTCTTGAATATCTTACCGAAGTAATTGACGTCGGCATATCCTACTCTGGCTGCTACGTCCGTGATCTTGTAGCGCGGATCGGAGAGCATCTCCTGGGCGCGCTCTATGCGGTATCCTGTAATATACTGATTGAGGGTGAGACCGGTCTCTCCCTTAAAATAGGTGCATACATAGGTGGCAGAGCGGTTAACATGATCGCTCACCGACTTAATGGACAGGGATTCATTCTGATAATTCTGTCTGATGAATTCTTTTATGGCGAAAACCATGTTACTGCCGGTATCTCTGGAGGAGAGGCCTTCGAAATACTCGCTGCTGCAGCGTGAGAGCTCTTCGTGGAGGGAGTTCAGGCTCTCCGCATTTTCCACCATATCGTAGATCGATTGATCACCCTTTAGCATTATCTCCGACAGCTGTGATTTCCTTGCGGCCTTCTGGAGCAATAGAAACAGCTGGTAATATATGTCCTTTACCTGACTTGGGAGCAGACGGCAGGGAGGCATGAACTGTGAACGGATCTCATCCAGTACCTTTATTGCCGAGTCCATGTTTCCGGATTCGAGAGCACTCGCGTAATCCCCCGAGCAGTCCCGTATTATGGACGGCGTCCTTGTCATCTCGTCCGTATTTGCCAGTATGGTGCCGGAATCACAGAAAAAAGCCTGCTGCAGGAGCACCACGGCTGATGTATATGATTCATATGCGTGCAATATCCCGTGGCAGGTGTCACCTATTACCAGGCATCTTATGTCGTATCCTTCACAGAAACGCTTGATGTCGCTGCATAAGGAAGGCAGAGCACTGCCGGTATCCCTGCTGCCATATACAAAATAACAGACACGGCAGTTTTCCTTTATGAAATGGATCTCATTCAGATGATGTCTTGCAAAGAAGGGTGCAAGATCCAGGGAAGCCTGATGCATCCTTGAGGTATCGGTATCACCGGCCAGCTCGATTATCAGTGCGGTGAAATGATCGTCAGATGTCATGGGCTCCGGCAGCGGGACTTCGTCAAAGGTATGGGGTTCCGGGACATGCGTCATAAGCTCTACAAGCCTGCTTTCATTCTCTGCAAGCTCTACGGAACGCCCTCTTTTTACCAGACCCTTTTCCGAAAGATGCTCGGCTGCAAGCCTTATAGCCTCCGACACCTCCGAGGTATCAAGGGGCTTCTCCACATAGCTGACGGCTTTCAGATGTATGGCGGCTTTCAGGTATTCCCTGTCGGAATAACCGCTCATAAAGATTACGGCAGAATCGGGCAGCTCATCCCTGAGCTTTTCAGTCATGGTCACTCCGTCCATGCGCGGCATGCGCATGTCTGTCAGGATGATGTCGGGCTTTTCGGCAAGACACAGCCGCAGACCTTCACTTCCGTCGGAGGCCTCGATCACCTTGTCTATGCCCAGCTGCTCCCAGTTTATGGAGCTGATCAAACCGCTTCTTGTTATCTTTTCGTCATCTACTATGATCAGTTTCATGAAAAAATCATAGCATAAGATATTACTTATAATCAAAATATGTTACTGTTCAGCATCGCAAAAATAGATGATAGACTTTAATCGTATCGTAAGACCAACAGGCCGAGGACACTGCCCGGACAGAGGATAGAGGATGAACTCTGTGATCCGTCAGGGAATAAGTACACCGGCATGGAGGGTACGATATACGTATAAAACGAGAAGGAATGAAAGGAGAGTCGAAGTGGCGGAAGATCTGATTCTTGAACTTAAGGGTATCACAAAGATATTCCCCGGCGTTAAGGCACTGAACAAGGTTCATTTCCAGCTAAGGCGTGGCGAAGTCCATGCACTTATGGGCGAGAACGGAGCCGGTAAATCAACCTTCATCAAGGTTATAACCGGAGTGCATGCGGCAGAAGAGGGACAGATGTTCCTCGAGGGAGAGGAGGTGCATTTCAAAGGGCCCAGGGATGCCCAGGAGGCAGGTATAGCCGCCGTTTATCAGCATCCCACATCATATCCTACTCTGTCTGTTACCGAGAATATATTCATGGGTCATGAGAATGTAAAGAACGGCATGATACAGTGGCGCAGCATGAATGCCGAGGCGCAGAAGCTCCTTGACAGCCTTGATGCTGATTTTAAGCCCACGGACGAAGTGGGGACACTTACCATCGCTCAGCAGCAGATGGTTGAGATAGCCAAGGCTCTTTCCACCAATGCCAAGATCATAATCCTTGATGAGCCTACCGCAGCCCTTACGGCCAATGAGTCGGAGAAGCTGTACGGTATAGTGGACAGGCTCAGAGAAGAGGGTAAGTCCATCATATTCATCTCACACAGATTTGAGGATATGTACAGGCTTGCAACCAGAGTGACCGTATTCAGGGATTCACAGTATATCGGCACCTATGACGTTGACGGCATATCCAATGCGGACCTTATCAAGGCCATGGTCGGACGCGAGATCACGGATATGTATCCCAAGGAGGATATAGAGCTTGGTGAGGAGATCTTCAGGGTCGAGGGCATGACAAGGACAGGCTATTTCAAGGATGTGTCCTTTGATGTCAAAGCCGGAGAGATAATAGGACTTACAGGGCTTGTGGGGGCCGGAAGGACCGAGACCATCGAAAGTATATGCGGGATAACAAAGCCCGATTCGGGAAAGATCTTCCTTGAGGGAAGGGAGATACAGATCAAAGAGCCCGTTGACGCCATGAAGGCCGGGATCATACTGCTTCCCGAGGACAGACAGAAGCAGGGCCTCATCTTATCCTGGGGGCTCGGACGCAACGTCACTCTGCCGATCCAGGAGGAACTGGCGAATAAGGGCTTTAACGATGAGAAGAAAGAGCGCGAGCTCGCCAAGCAGAGGCTTGAGGAAGTGGATACCAAGGCAGTTACGATCTTCCAGCCTGCCAGCTCCCTTTCCGGAGGCAACCAGCAGAAGGTTGTGGTGGCCAAGGCACTTGCCCAGTCCAATATGAAGGTGGTCATCATGGACGAGCCCACAAAGGGCATAGACGTGGGAGCCAAGAAGGAGATATATGAGATCATGGGTCAGCTTGCAAAGAAGGGCTACGGCATCATCATGATATCTTCGGAGATGCCTGAGATCATAGGCATGGCAGACAGGATCTTTGTAATGTGCAACGGCCGCATATCGGGATGCCTGCAGAGGTCCGAGGTAACACAGGAGAGGATACTTGAGCTCTCCATGGAGAAGAGCGGAACAAAGAAGGGAGGTGCGGCATCATGAAAAAGAGGTCCATCGGACAGTTCCTGTCAGAATCCAGAGAGGCAAGCCTGGTTATCGTACTGGCTGTTCTTCTCATAGTGGTAGGGATCATCAATCCGTCATTCCTTTCATTTACCAATATCAGACAGATTTTCCTTAATAATACACTTACGTTTCTGATGGCTTTGGGTATGCTCTGTGTCATGCTTACGGCGGGGATAGATATCTCCATCACATCCACACTGGCATTTGCAGGCATGAGCATAGGACTGCTGCAGAAATACAACGTGATCCACAATACGTTCCTGTTGTTTGTCATAGGTGCGGGCATAGGTATCATATGCGGATTCCTGAACGGTATCATCATCGCAAAGGGTCACGTGGCACCCATCATATGCACCATGGGCTTCATGTATATATGGAGAGGCATGGCCTATGTGATATCGAATAACAACTGGGCTTCGGGTATGGATGTGGCAGGTTTTTCCGACTTTGGTAAGGACGGAGCCGTAGGGCCCTATATCATCCTTATCGTTGCATATGCAGCCTTCTTTATACTCATGAAGTGGACGCGTTTCGGACGGCGTATATATGCAGTGGGCAGCAACACTGAGGCGGCCAGAGTGTCCGGTATAAATGTGGATCGTACCCTTACGGGTGTTTACACCATCATGGGCCTTTTGGCAGGACTTGCGGGAGTATTGTCAGTTTCTATATATGCTTCGGCTCAGCCTAACATGCAGTACGGCAAGGAGATGGACGTGATCGCAGCCTGTGTCATAGGCGGCGTGGCCATGAGCGGAGGTCGCGGCAGTGTGGCAGGTACCTTCCTTGGGGCACTGATAATAGGTATCATCTCCAAGGCGCTTCCCATGGTCAACATACCTAACTTCTGGCAAAACCTTATAAAGGGTGTGATCATACTGGCCGTGGTAATACTTAATGTAGTAACACAGCGTACCATGGACAGACAGAATCTGTTAAGGAGGGAGATGTAATGGCTGGAAAATCCGGAAGAGAAATATCCGCGGAAGTTAAAGGCGGGATCAGATCTAAGATACTCTCCTGGGAGGGAGCCCTGATCCTTATACTCGTAGCGGTCAATATCCTGGGAGTTGTGATCTCCCCTAACTATAATGTGAGCAATGTTTTAAGAGAGATGCCAAGATACCTTGCAGAGATATTCATGATGTTCGGCATGGGATATATCCTGGTACTGGGAGATATAGATATCTCCGTGGGAGCTTTGGTATGCCTTGCAGGTACTGTTACCGTGCTCTCCTCCAATGCGGGACTGCCCTTCGGACTGGCAGTGGTCGTGTGTCTTCTGGTGGGACTTTTGGGAGGCATGCTCAATGGTTTTATAGCCACCAGATTTACCGAGCTTCCTACCATGATAGTTACTCTGGGTACACAGATAATCTTCAGAGGTATAGCAGAGGTGCTTTTTGAAACCTGGGGCAACGGAGGCGGTACGGCATCCATGACGGATACAAAGGGACTTATGCTCCTTGCGCAAAAGATAGGCCCCTTCCCCATCGCATTCTTCTGCGTGATCATAGTGGGGATCATAATGATAACCGTGCTTGCAAAGACAACCTTCGGGAGAAAGCTCTATGCCATAGGCTCCAATAAGACTGCGGCATATTATGCGGGAATCAAGGTGGAGAAGATGAGATTCATCTGTTATTCCCTGCTGGGAATGCTTGCGGGACTATGTGCTCTGTTCCTGCTCACAGCAACCTTTGGATCCAATACCACCACAGGGCAGGGCTTTGAGATGGAAGTCATCGCCATGTGCGTTTTCGGCGGCATAGCCACCACCGGAGGGAAGGGCAATCTTATAGGAGGATTCATAGCAGCCTTCATTATAGTATGTCTTAGGATCGCTCTTGGTCAGAGGAACATCAACACCCAGGTCATCCTTGTCATAATCGGCCTCATGCTCATCATCTCGGTGCTGGTTCCTTCCATAAGCAATTCCATTGCGGCAAGGAAAAAAAGGAGTGCTGCCTGACCACCGAAATATATTACGGAAAAACTGAAAAATTTACGATGGAGAGGTTATTTTTAATCTGATAACATTCACAATTAGAGAAGGTAAAGCCGTCAGGTAAGGAGCCTGCGGCAAATAGATGGACGCAGGGACGTCCGAAAAAAGGAGGAACATTATATGAAGAAGAAAGTACTTAGTGTACTGCTCGCTACAACAGTCGTTGCATCTCTTCTTGCAGGATGCGGATCAAGCGCAGCAGCACCTGCGGCAGACGCAGCACCCGCAGCAGATGCAGCACCCGCAGCAGATGCAGCAGCACCTGCAGCAAGCTCAGGCGGAGCTACTTATGCACTTGTTACCAAGTCGGCAGGAAATCCTTTCATGGAGCGTATGGCTTCCGGATTCCAGGAGGCAGTTGAGGCTTCAGGCGGCACGGTCGTCATCCAGAATCCTGAGGCAGCTACACCCGATGCACAGATCTCCGTTGTACAGTCACTTATATCACAGGGCGTTAGCTCCATAGCAGTAGACGGAAATGATGCCAATGCTCTTACAGCTGTTCTTACAGAGGCATCAAATGCAGGCATAAAGGTTCTTTCACTTGACTCTGACGTAGCTCCGGACACACGTGCGGTATACTGCAACCAGGCAGGTGTACAGCAGATCGGCGAGACACTTATGGAGGCAGTTTATGACCTTACAGGCGGTGAAGGCGACTGGGCTATCCTTTCGGCTACATCACAGGCTACAAACCAGAATGCATGGATCGATGCCATGAAGAAGCTCATGGAGAGCGACAGCAAATATGCAAAGCTTAACCTTGTAGAGGTTGCATACGGCGATGACGAGCCTCAGAAGTCAACAGACCAGACACAGGCTCTGCTTCAGAACTATCCCGACCTTAAGGTTATCTGCGCACCTACTACCGTTGGTATCGCAGCAGCAGCAAAGGTTCTCCAGGACCAGAAGTCATCCGTAAAGCTTACAGGTCTCGGACTTCCTTCAGAGATGGCTGAGTACATCGGCGACGATGATGCACATTCATGCCCTTACATGTATCTGTGGAATCCTATCGACCTCGGCAGACTTGCAGGCTATACATCTATAGCACTTGTTGACGGTTCCATCACAGGAGCAGCAGGCGACAAGTTCACAGCCGGTGAGCTCGGAGATTACACCATAGAGGAGATCGACGGTTCGACTCAGATCATCCTCGGACCTCCTTTCAAGTTTGATCCTTCAAACATTGACGAGTGGAAGTCGGTTTATTAATAACCTCCCAAAAATATATTATGAATAGGACGGGCGGCCGTGTATGGATATTCCTGCACGGTCGCTTGTTTTTTGTTATGGAAACAGCACATATTTCGTGATCGTCTTTCCGATACTGACTGCAGTCGCGGCAGTTCCGGTATATCAGAGTACTTATCTGCTGGTCCTTAACAGCGAGGGCAGGCTGTTTCATGAATACGACGTATGTGATATAGTACCAAAAGGAATTGATCACTTTATTGTTTTATGAATGGAGAAAATACTATGAAGATCGGAATCTTAGGATACGGAAATCTTGGAAGAGGAGTTGAGAAGGCAGTGAACGCAAGCAGCGATCAGGAACTGGTGGCGGTATTTACCAGGCGTGATCCTGCAAGTGTTAAGATAGCCAGCCCCGGAGTAAAGGTATTATCAGTAGATGCTCTTAATGACATGAAGGATGATATCGACGTCCTGATCCTCTGCGGAGGATCCGCTACGGATCTGCCGGAGATGACACCAAAATATGCAGCAGCATTTAATGTTATAGACAGCTTTGACACCCATGCAAAGATACCGGAGCATTTTGCGGCAGTGGACGAGGCAGCATCAAAGGCCGGCAAGATCGGCGTGATCTCCTGCGGATGGGATCCGGGGATGTTTTCCCTTAATCGTGTCTATGCCACAAGCATCCTGCCTGAAGGCGAAGCCTATACCTTCTGGGGAAGGGGCGTGAGTCAGGGCCACAGCGATGCGATCCGTCGTATCGAGGGCGTACAGGATGCGAGACAGTATACAGTGCCTGTACCTGAAGCTGTGGAGCGTGTACGCCGCGGTGAGAATCCAAGCCTTACCACCAGGGAAAAGCATACCAGAGAGTGCTTCGTGGTAGCCAAGGAAGGAGCGGACAAGGCACGTATAGAAAAAGAGATCAAGGAAATGCCCAACTATTTCTCGGACTATGATACCACCGTTACCTTTATCTCTCAGGAGGAACTGGATGCAAACCATAAGGGACTGCCTCACGGAGGATCGGTGATCTATACAGGCAGCACCGGAGATAATAAACATGTGATAGAGTACAGTCTGAAGCTGGATTCCAATCCGGAATTCACGGGGGCTGTCCTTGCAGCCTGCGCACGTGCTGCCTATCGTATGAACAAGGAGGGGATGAGCGGAGCAAAGACCATGCTTGACATAGCTCCCGCATATCTGTCTCCCATGACGGGAGAGGAGCTTCGCAGTCACTATCTGTGATCATCTTTTTAGGTCGGGATCATCCTTTTTGACCGGAGATCAGTGCGCCTGGGATATGACTTCTCCTACACGCTGCATCATGATCTTCAGATTGTCGATATCTGCGGATACATCGCCGGTCTCCAGAGAATGATTGCCGCCTGCTATCATGTGGATCTCAAGATGCTTTTCCAGGGCGATCTCTTCAAGGACTTTGTGGTCTGCCATGGGATCGTCATCACCGCAGAAAAGTACGGCGCCTTTGTCATCGACAAAATCTGATATCATCTCAAGAGGGGAGAAGCAGATCTGTATGGGTCTGATCTCCCTTTCTTTTGCATAAGCAAGAGATACTACGGTCCCGATGCTCTTGGATATAAAAATCACTTCATCCGATGCCATATCGCCTGCGTCCTTAAGTGCATCCTCCGTCATCTTAAGGCAGGTCTCCAGGGTCTTAAGAAGAAAGGCACGATCCTTAAGCTGCTCCTTGGACCATTTTATACCTGAAAAATCAACGAACCTGAGCTCATATCCGCTTTTCCCTGCAAGCTTGCCAGCGTAGTACAAAAGCGGCCTGTCTTTATTATATCCCACACCGGGAAAGATCACAGCTATCTTACTCATATCAAACCTCCGTTCCATGCATTTATTCCGCATAGATCAATATACCCGTATACAGCCGCCTAAAGCAATACGTATATTTTAACACGTATCATGAGTTATTTTGTGCTATACTAATAACATATTTCACTTCACATTGGGGCTGCATTACTCTTATCATATTATTACGTTTTGAACCGGGTACTCATACGCTTCATAGATAGCACATTTCCGGAATCTCCGGCGTACCTCCGTGGCGTTGGATCTTTATGAGTGCGGGACCGAAAAGGGAGATAGATGAGCACATTTTACATGTGGACTTTTATAATCGCCATTATGTGGTCGGTCATATACACGGTCATCTGGCAGAGGAGGTTTGATACCAATATAACCTTCTGTTTCTTCATGGTGCCTTTTATCAATCTGGCCTACTACCTTATGTACACGGTAAAGAATGCCGACACAGTGGTCTTTGCCATTAAGATCACTTATATGGGAGGTGTGTTCCTGACCTGGTTCATCATGCTGTGCGTGCTGAATCTTTGTAAGATAAAGGTGGGAAAGGTGTTCCGTCTTATCACATTTACGATCAACGTGCTGTTGTATCTGTCCGTCCTGACCATTGGGATCAGCCATATCTTTTACAAAGGCATCAGGATAAAGAGAGTCGGTCGGACGTGGGATATCATCAAGGACTACGGCTTCATGCATACGGTGTTTTACGCTATATTGATCACGGAGCTGCTCATAAGCTTTTCTGCTCTTGTCTATACTCGTATCCGCAAGAAGGATGTATCCAGGACAGTGCTGAATCTGCTTTTTATACCGCTTGTCGTATGTGTTGTGGGATATCTCATGAATCATTGGGTTTTCCGGAAAATAGACGTTATGCCTCTTATGTATGTGGTGTCCGAGAGCATCTATATCCTGATAGTCAGACGTATGATGCTGTACGAGGTATCGGATATGGTGATAGAGACCATGGTCCAGTCCGGTGAAACGGGCTTTATAAACGTGGGATTCGACCATACATATTACGGGAGCAATGAGACCGCAAAGGAAATAATACCCGGGCTCAAAGAATTGGCCATCGATGACAGGATAACAGGGAAGGAATGCTTTAAGGATAATCTGCTGCAATGGATCGACCATTTCGAGGATGATGAGAACAGTGACCGGATCCTGTATTCCAGAGGAGACACGGACGGTGACGGAAGCGAGGAGATCTATAACGTAGCTGTGAACTACCTCTATGACGGTACGAAAAAGAGAGGTTATCAGATATTCCTTGCGGATGATACTCAGAATCAGAAATATATCAGGCTTATCGACCAGTACAACTCCGAGCTGGAGGAGGAGGTGGCTGCAAAGACCGCCAGCATCACCAACATACAGAACAAGATGGTCATGGGCATGGCCACCATGGTTGAAGGAAGGGATAATTCCACAGGCGGTCATATCAGGCGTACCAGTGAGGTTGTAAGGATCCTTGTGGAGGAAATGGCAAAGGATCAGTCGCTGAATCTTCCGCAGAGATTCTATGAAGATCTGGTAAAGGCCGCACCCATGCATGACCTCGGAAAGATCACGGTAGTTGATATCATACTTCGTAAACCCGGCCGGTTCACGCCTGAGGAGTACGAGATTATGAAGACACATGCCGAAAAGGGTGCGGAGATAGTTCATGAGATCCTAAAGGATATCGATGATGAGGAGTTCTCGCAGCTGGCAGAGAACGTGGCCCATTACCATCACGAACGATGGGACGGCAGGGGTTATCCCCAAGGGCTCAAAGGCGAGGAGATCCCGCTTGAGGCGCGGATCATGGCTGTGGCCGATGTTTACGATGCCCTTGTCAGCAAAAGAGTGTATAAGGAAAAGATGTCATTTGAAAGTGCGGACCGGATAATACTTGAAAACATGGGGACTCAGTTCGACCCGGGACTGCGCCGCTACTATTCTGCTGCCCGTCCTCTGCTGGAGGAGTACTACAGTAAATTGGAGTGAGATAGCACATTTCCAAAAGCCCTGGCGTAGTTGGATGTTGCTTTGGACCGTTAATGGATAATAAAAAGGTACATGCTATGCCTAAGCTGTTGAATGATCACCTTCGGGAGAGATTCGGATGCAAAGTATATAAGGTAGCCCTTAACGGCGGATTTACCTGCCCTAACCGGGACGGGAGGATCGGCCGTTCGGGCTGCATTTTTTGTTCTATGGGAGGCAGCGGAGAATTTGCGGGGGATCCCTCCCTTGGTATCACAGAGCAGATAGAACTTGGAAAAAGGAGAGTGGCTTCAAAGGAAAAGGACGGGAAATACATCGCTTATTTTCAGGCATATACGGGAACATATGCGCCCATAGAGACTCTTAAAAGACTGTACAAAGAAGCCATAGAGCATCCGGATACAGCAGTCCTGTCCATAGCCACGAGACCGGACTGCCTGCCGGATGAGACCATAAAGCTTCTTTCAAAACTGAACCGGATAAAACCCGTATGGGTCGAGCTTGGACTGCAGACCATACATGAAAAGAGCGCGGCATATATCCGCAGGGGATATGAGCTTAAGGCTTATGATGATGCTGTGGCAAGACTTAAAAAAGAGGGGATCGAGGTCATAACCCATATGATCATCGGTCTGCCGGGAGAGGATGTTTCTCACATCCTTGAAACCGTAAGATATATCTGTGATGCGGGATCGGACGGTATCAAACTGCAGCTTCTCCATGTTCTGAAGGGAACGGATCTTGAAAAAGAGTATGAAGCAGACAGGGTACGGGTTTTATCGGAGGACGAATACATAGGGATCCTGAAGCAATGTGTGGATATCATTCCCGAAAATGTTGTGATACACAGGCTTACCGGAGACGGTGACAAAAGGATCCTGGTCGCTCCGCTTTGGAGTGGTGATAAAAAGCATGTGCTCAATCGCATAAAGAAGGAGGTGCTTTGCGTTGATGGGCCCCGGAAGGGCGCTCAAGTACAACTTGAATCATTTGATGAAACATAAATCTCTTCTTGCTATAATACAGGCATGATCTGCCTTATGATGTGTACATAAGGAGGTGATCATATGAATAAGAACGCTGAGTATTATCTGATCTGGGACTGCCTGGTAGGGAAGCAGGAGGAAGGCAGGTATTATATCTTCAGGGACGATACATGGGAGCATGACACGGGCAGCATCATCATGGACCGGCTGGTGGGATATGATGCCAGCGAGCCCCCGGGATCTCCTTACGGGATGGGCAGCGGATCCATAATGTTCGAAATGGATGAGATCTCTTACGAGAGAGCGATGGAACTTACGGGAGGATTGGCATGAGCATAGGCGAGAATATCAAATGCTTAAGGGAAGAGAGGGGGCTTACACAGGAGAAGGTGGCTGAAGCCCTGGATATAAGCTTCCAGGCTGTGTCTTCCTGGGAGAGAGATGAATACAAGCCTGATACGGATAAACTGATACGGCTGGCGGAGCTGTTTGATGTTTCCGTATCGGCTATCGCCGAGGAAAAGCACAGAGCTTTCAAGACAAAGGAAGCGATATACAACTGGGAGCATATGAAAACTTATGTGAAGACCACGGCCAAGAACTTTAAGCTCTGGAACACTCTGAAGGCCGTAGATTACGCCGTGTAAGCTCATGAGGGACAGAAAAGAAAGAAGTCCGTGGTCCCTTATATCTACCATCCCTTAAATCTGGCCTGTCACGCACTTTCCATGGACATAGTGGAGGATGAGATCATCGCAGCCTGTATGCTGCACGACGTGATCGAGGACTGCGGCAGGAAGCTTGAGGATCTGCCGGTAAACGACGAGACCAGAGAACTGGTCAGGCTTTTGACTTGCGAGAAGACTACAGATGCCAACCGGGACAGGATACTGCAGTCGTATTATGAGGGGATCCTTGGCAACCCAAAGGCAGCATTGATAAAGTGCATGGACAGATGCAACAACCTTACCACCATGTCCTGGGGGCTGAGCCGCGACAGGATCTACAGGATGATCAGGGAGACCGAGGAATACTATCCCCGGCTTCTTAATGCAGTCAAAGCCACTCCCGAGTACAACAGCGCCGCATGGCTGCTTAAATACCAGATAGAGAGCATGCTGGACATATACAAGAGGCTTATGTGATCAAGATCTAACAGCCCTTTTTACCGCTCTTATGATCCTCTATCGAGCATGCAGCCTCGGAACCGTACTCTATGAGGCCTGCATCTGCAGGATCCAGTGATATATGACCGTCTTCAAAAACAAAAGCAGGGATCCCTACATCTCCGATCTCTTTGGAGTGTGTAAATGCAGGGTCGTTATCACGAAGATCCATGAATTTCTTCATGTTGCGGATGTTTTCTCCGATATTGATATATCTGAATTCGTCCTCGCGCCCGACTATCTGCTCGTGAACATAGTCACAATATGGGCAGGTCGGCATACCGTAGATCGTTATCATAGCAGCAGTTCCTCCTTTGCAAAAATACATACTTTCTTGTCATAGCGTACATGGCAAACGCCATGCCCTAAATACGATGGCAA
>CAMOIV010000024.1 GCA_946616305.1 uncultured Lachnospiraceae bacterium
TTCCAAAAGCACTCTCTTAATGCCTCCCGGAGACTTCTGTATTAATCTGAAAATATGATTCCCCATTACTTTGTCTGCCTTCTGCAGGAAGGACTATGGACACCACCTTCCTGCAATGAGTATTTCTTATAAAGCATATTATGCCAAAACTCATGCAACTTTCGCAAATGACTGCTTACACTAAATATTTTTTGCTTTTGTTATTTGTATTTTTGATAAAAAAAACAGTAATCTGTTATATGTGATGTCGATCATACAGTTTTTCAAAACAGCAGATAACGGAAAGGTTGGAAATTATAAAGCTTTTCTTCATAACAACCTTCCTTTTTATTTACCGGTAATCTCGGAAGCCGGCGTGTAACTTTCGGAAGAGCCCTGTTCGAAACTGCCGTATCCGTTATCGTATTTGTATTCCACCTCATATAATCCGTCATAAGCTATACGTACCATGATTTGACCTTGACTGTAATACGGGATGGGTGGGATAATTTTATGGATAAAACATCAGTTTTTTGATAGTAACAAGGAGGATTGATATGGCTTGTTTTATTGTACCTGCTGCTGAAGCTGTTGTAGTGGGAGTTGTAAAAAAGGTTGCAGAGAGTAAAGAGCCGCCTAAAGAGGCTTCAGATGCCACCCATGAGGCCACTCCCTTCACCGTTAAGCTTGGATGGCTTTTTAAACTGCTAATCGGAGGAGCCGTGCTCCTTGCATTTGAACATATATGGCACGGAGAGGTGGTTCCTTATCCCCCGTTCCTCACCGCCATGTACTCGCCCGGTGATACGGCTGAAATGCTGCACGAGATGAGTACCGTTGGTGTAAGCATGGCACTTCTTATCACAGTTGTATGGATAGGTATGGTGGTCGTTTCCACAGTCATTGAGAGACGTCCCGAAAGAAAGGCTGGTGAAGAGAGATGACCTTACTTGTTGCAGTGATAGCGGCTGTCATCAGTACCGCAGTATGGTACGGCAGCGCCAAAGCCAGAGAGATGAAGTCAGGTATCCTGTGCTGGATGTTCTGGGGTGCGTCCCTTATGTGGTCCGTTGATGCGGTATTTGAGTATGCAGAGCTTGGTGCAGGCTATTTTAGTCCCTCAGGCGCCGACATGCTCAACGACCTGTTTTTAGGTCTGTCCGTTGTGGCACTGGCACTGGTCATATGGATAGTATATCTTCTGATCTCGGATCCCAAAGGACTTATAAAGACAACCCTTCTTAAAAAGAAGGCATAATAAATACAGTTGATCTGCAAAGGGGCTGTCGCACCGGATGATGTATCATCCATGCGATGCCCCTTTTCCATCCCGTAAATCGATGCTGTTCAATCCTTTTCCGGGGTACGGACTCCTCCTGTCTTTGGTATTGGGATCTCCATATCCCCGACATACGTAATCACCCTGTCTTGGTTGTAAGGAAACTTTCAGCTATAAAATCAGCCTGCCTAAGGCAAATATGAGTTTATAAAGGAAACAAGTTCAATGAACAAACATGAACCCCTGATACTGCATGAAAAAAGCCTTGATGACGTAACGGAAAAAGTCTATGGTGCCGGTGTATCGGTTTCCGCCAGACGTCGTGTTTCAGGCGGAGATATAAATGATGCCTATCTGATCTCCTTAAGTGACGGACAGAAGGTCTTCCTGAAAGAAAACTCTGCATCAAATGAGGATTTTTTCAGAGCTGAGACTGAAGGTCTTGATGCCATAGCACAAACAGGCGCCATAGGAGTCCCCTGCCCTCACGCATACGGGACTTGCGGTGGAAAGTCGTTTCTGCTTATGGAATACATCGGATCAGCAAGGGAAGCCAGGGGATTCTGGGAAGACTTCGGTCATGCCCTCTCCACACTCCACATGGCTGATACCAAACCCTATACCGGAACCGGAAGATACGGATTCATCCATGATAATTATATTGGAGCCGGCCCTCAGGATAATAGTGTCAAAGATACATGGGTCGATTTCTTCAGGGAATGCCGCATCTTAAAACAGTTTGAGCGTGCAAAGGACATGCTCCCCGGGGAGGATGCTGCAAGCATCGAGCGACTGATGTCCCATTTATCGGACTATATACCGGAACCCGACAGACCGTCTCTCATTCACGGAGATCTGTGGGGCGGTAATTTCATTACAGGTCCACATGGTCAGGCTATGCTTATAGACCCCGCCGTCTATGTGGGCTCAGCCGAAGCGGACATAGCCATGACCCAGCTCTTTGGAGGCTTTGCTCATGCCTTCTATGATTCATATAAAGAAAGCGGTCTCATAAAGCCGGGTTACAGCGACAGGAGGGATATATACAATCTGTATCACATGTTAAATCACGTGAACCTGTTCGGTCCTATGTACCTTGGCTCCGTACATAATCTTGTTTCAAGATACTGACAGCCGGGCAGTCTACTCCTGATCTGCAGAAGCTGTATCCGCGGGTGCATCTGCAGCAGATCCTTTTATATATATCGTATCGATCTGCCGGCTATTATACCGCAAAGATAAAAATCCGGTTAATCACCATATACTCAGTATTTCTCAGTATTTCTCCAGGAGCAGCTGTTTGCTCCTGGCATTCTTCGCCGCAGGATGGTCGCTGTCGGGAGATACCCCCTCGGGAATTAGATCTGCCGCCTCTTCTGCCATCTCTGCTGCCAGATCCTTCAGCTGCTTTGTGACATCCTGATCGCTGTCCATGCCGACAGACAGGATCTGGGGTACAAAGCCCAGGGTGCTTGCGGTATACCACTCGCCGTCAAATTCGTTGGGATCTGTTTTGACATCCGTTACGGGAGAATTGATCTTATTGGTCAGATAAACAACCACCAGTGACCGGTCCGGATCGATCATGACGAGGGTTCCGGTCCATCCCTGATGACCGAAGGCACGGGAATCTGCCTGAGTCCCGAAATACCACGGCCGCTCGTCATCACCTTGTCGCCACCATCCAAGTCCCCAGTTTGCATCATCCTCGGATTTGGGTGCGGTGAACGTATCAATCGTATTGCGTGAGAAGTATCCATGCTCACCATAGCCCCCGTTAAGCATCAGTGCAGCCAGCTTTGCAAGGTCAGTTGCGTTTGCGAACAGACCGGCATGACCGGAGACTCCGGCCATACTGTACCAAGCCTTCTCATCATGTACTTCGCCCTGTATGGTTTCCGTCCTGAAACCGTCAAAGCTTAAAAGACCGTCTCTTGTATTGCCGTTAAGCTCCGTTGCTGCACAATCATCCTTTGTAAATCCATGCTCCAGAGGATTATATGTGATATGATCCAGTCCCATAGGCACGCAAAAAGTATTCTTGATATAGGAGTCCAGATCCTCTCCGGTGATACTCTCGATCACCAGTCCCAGTATCATATAATCCACATCCGAATATACCGTCCTTGTACCAGGTTCGTAATCAAGCGGTGTTTTGCATATCATGTCTATGGTAGCCTGTCTTGTTTCAGGTCCGGGAGTGTTCCCTGCAAATAAGGGATTGTCCGGAAACTCCTCCCCATCCGCAAGCCCCTTTTTATACAGTTTGGGGGCACAGTACTTGGGGTCTGCCGGAAATCCTCCCTGATGCTTCAGAAGATCTCGTATGGTAAGCTGTGATTTCCAGCGTTTTATTGTTTCCAGATCGGGAAGTGCGGATAGATCCTTTGTTTCTCCCTGGGTGTCAACAGGCACCTGTATTGTCTCGGCGGCGAACCCTTCTCCCAGATAGTCCGTGATCCTCGAGTCCAGATCCACCTCTCCATCCGTCACCAGCTTTTGCAATGCGTAATTCACCGAAAACATCTTTGTTATAGACGCCAGATCATACAGAGTATCGCATGTTACCGGCGCACTGTCAGTGCATACCGTACCGTCCGGCAGATATGAATCAGTCCTGCCCCAGGCATTCTCATATACAAGCCTGCCGTTTCTGATGACAGACAGCTGTGCGCTGGTAAAGCCGTTTTCTATATCCGTCTCTATCAGATCGGATATAAATGCCAGTGCTTCGGGACGTATCCCCTCATCCTCCGGTATCCCTCCCAAAACTTCCGGATAGGGAATAAAGACTTTTACCGCCTCCGGCAGGTCGGAGGGAACGATATTCGAAACCTGCAGAGTGTTTTCTCCGTTTTTGGCAACGGGAGAAATATCTATCATCCAGCATCCTCCGGGTGTGATATTTCCCGTTTCCACTTCTCTGCCATTGACATACATATTAAAGCTGTCCGCTCCATCGGACACCTGCAGATATATCCTCCCCTGCCCATGATAACCGGAAAAGCTGTACATACTGTTCATAGCCAGAGTATCATCGGTGTAGCCCTCCCATTCCGGAAAAACCGCCTGTCTCATGGAGCCGGTTCCCGGAGCTTCAACCGCTTCAGGCACAAGTGCTTCAGTATCCCCGGACACTGTACTTATCGTCGCACTCCCCTCAATAACGCCCTTATCATCACCGTCTTCTGTCCCGGGATCGGCAGTAACCATAGGCTCAGACTCCTCCGTTGGAGCCGGCGTATCTCCTCCTGCTGCGCCCCCGGCAGACTTTGCGGTGATCCTCCTGCCGTCACAGGAAGTAAGGGTCACCATCATGCATAATGCTATTATCAGTGAAAGGCTTCTCCTCATCAGATAATGTCTCCTAAGTCGGTATACCGGTATATTGTCATACTTTATTACAAACATGCATAGGGCAAGGCGGGGAGAAGGTGTTTTCTTCAAGCAGAAAACATCTGCTTCACGTCAGGTAACAATGTATGCATAATATAGTATAGGTACAGACTATATCTAAACGCCGATGAAAACAAGAGCCAAGACAGGCCTTTTACATTTGCCATAAAATGCCGATATAGTATACGGATTGTGCGTATCACGCACCATTGCTTCTAAAAATAATCCATAACTTGCCGACGCTGCCATGTATGAGTCCAAAAAGCGTGGCAAACACACCTATACCTTTTATGCCGAGGAAGGCTGATATCACATCCTGATCCTAAACCGCTCCCGAAACGGACATCCTGTTCGTATCGGGAGTTTTTTTGAAATCACCGGGATGTGGTAAAATCTTGATAAAAAGAGAGGAGAACCATATGAAGGGGAGACTTATCCGGGTTATTGTCCTGTCTGTGATGCTTATCCTTGCAGGATGCGGGCAATCTGAAAACAGTGCAGATAAAGCCGAAACCGGTGCGGCGGCAGAAGCATCAGAGGACACATCCGCCAGAGACACCATAGAAGAGAATACAGAGGAATCTACAGAAGAAGCGGAAGTTTCCGAAAACGGATCAGCAGACAGTTCTTCGAAAGAGCATTCAAATGACGGTGCATCAGCGTTCGAAGCCGGGCCTTTGAGTAACAACTCAGCAGCGTTCGCAGCGGATGATACAGGTGATGAGCCGGATACCCGTGTCATAACAAAACCAAGTGAAGAAGAGATCCTGTCCGCCTTAGCCGCAACAGATCTGAGCCTTCAGGAGCATTACGGCGGTGATCATTCAATAATGTATGATGATGAAGAGGGACTGCTGACTGTAGATGTGTGGATGGACGGGATAACAGGCGGAGTGATCGCAGTGCAAAAGGGCATGCTGCCCGAAAGCGACTGGGACGAGTTTGTGGAGGGTATGAGGCCATTGGCCGATGCCCTGTATGACAGGTATAAGCCATACGGCATTGACGTCAGCTTAAATGTACTGAATGACAAGAATAAGGACTATGTCCTCCTGTCATTCCTTAACGGAGAAATAGTAGTAGATGTGATCAGGGATGAAAAACAGTGACCATAGAAATACGCGACCTGAATTCAAAAGAACTTGATATCTATGCCCGTCTTAATGAGGCGCAGCTTCTGCACTATTATGAGCCCAAACCCGGCATCTTCATAGCCGAAAGCCCCGGAGTTATCTTGCAGGCTTTGGAGGCAGGCTACGAGCCCTTATCTCTTCTTGTTGAAACCGAGCGCCTCCATAAGGAGACCCCGGGGATAGTGGACTGTATAGAGAGACTGTACGGAAGAGAAAAAGCAAAAGCGCTTCCTGTTTATATCTCGAGCAGAGATGTATTAAAGGAGCTTACCGGATATGCCCTTGTCAGAGGGCTGTGGGGGGCCTTCAGAAGAAAGAGCGTACCGGATATCGATGAGTTTTGCGCCGATAAAAAGAGGATAGCTGTCCTCTATGATATAGTTAATCCCACAAATGTGGGCGCCATCATAAGATCTGCAGCCGCCCTTGGAATGGATGGAGTCATAGTTACAAGCGATACGGTGAACCCCTTGTACAGACGTTCCGCAAGGGTCAGCATGGGAACGGTTTTTAGCATCCCCTGGACAGTGGCAGACAAGGATGAAAGCCGTGAGCATCATCTGATAGAGAGGCTTGACAGCATGGGGTATCTTACCGCTGCCATGGCTCTTACCGAAAATGCAGTCAGTATAAAGTCAGAAGAATTGAAAAAGGCGGATCGGCTTGCCATCATACTGGGTACAGAGGGCTATGGACTTCCGGAGGATGTCATCGCCTCCTGTGACATGGCTGTAAAGATCCCCATGCATCACGGAGTGGATTCCCTGAATGTGGCAGCCGCCAGCGCCGTTTGCTTCTGGGAGATACTATAGGACCGGATGGCACGCTCACACAGGAGATATGGAGAATCTCAATGTGAGAGGCTTACTGTTATCTATGAGATATTCGGGATGAACAAGTGCTCCCCAGGTATCGTCTCCTGCCACACCCATCTGCCCAAGTCCTACTCTGATATATGTCCTTACAGGCAGTGCCAGCTCATTGGGATGAGATGCGCACTCAAGTTCATGCGGACTGTGTTCCCCCACAGCAAGGTACAGATCTTCTCCTTCAATACGTATTCCACGTCCTCTCCTGTCGGTAATCTCCGCCCATCGCACTCCGGTTTTATTCCCGCTCTCCTGAGGTACAGGATATGCCGCAGTAACTTCGGATACCTTCTGATGATATACCCCAAGCTTTGCATGATCCTTGTCAGCGTATGTCTCCTCCGGTCCCCTGCCGTACCAGGCAAGGTTCTCGTAGTCGGCATCCATGGCAAACAATACGGAGAATTCCGGCAGTTCGCCTATCTTATCCGACGCGTCCATATATAACTCCACATCCGTGACCCCGTCAGAATGAACGGTATAGGTCAGTTTACAGTCTCCTTCAGGTCTTGTTGGAAGATGATACGTAAAGCTCACTCTGATACCGTCATCGGTCTCTTCCACCTCGCAGGGTGTGGCATTTCTGCCGTGGTCCGTTTTATTGGACATGTACATGCTGGCAAGCTTCCACTGTCCTGCCCTGAAAGGCATCAGATTTCCCTTGTCGTTTTCGGTCAATGCCCGCCAGAAATTAGGCTTCGGTATGGATGCAAACAGATTCTTCCCGCCATGGGTATAACATGTCATCCCGTTTGCGATCCTGGAGAACATAACGGAGAACTCTTCTCCCTCCATCCCCGTATTCCAGATCCCAAGTGTTGTACGATAGGGCAGCTTCACGTGCTCCGTCTTTTCCCTTTTGCCGTATACTGCCTGCCCCCAGGCCACCTCATGTCCTGCAGGAGCCCATATGCTCTCTTCTTTTGTCTTAAGCGAAACATTTATAAGGTATTCACCCTCTGCCACGGGCAAAGTGAAAGGAAGCGGCACGGTAAGCTCCGACTGGGGAGGCAGTAATATCTGCATAACCTTCTTCTCGATCAGGGCCCCTTCTTTTTCCAATGTGATCACACTATTGTATTCGCCTGCATCGGTGAACAGATTCAGGTTCTTTATCCTGATCTCTTCATCGGATACCCCGATCCTGAAGTTCTGATATACATACTTCACCTCCTGCATCTTCGGTGATGGCAGTCGGTCCTCTCCTCCACATGCTATACCGTTTGCACTGAAGCTGCCATCATTGGGGATATCCCCGAAGTCTCCACCGTATCCCTCGAACTGTCTCCCATAGCGGTCCCTCAATGTCATGGTCTGGTCGATATAGTCCCAGATAAACCCGCCCTGATAGAGTTCTTCCTCCTCAGTGTAATCCGTATACTTCTTTATGGCCCCGCATGAATTTCCCATGGCATGGGCATACTCACAACTGATATAAGGCTTATCACGATGTTCCTTCAGATATTCTCTGATATCATCCACCGTAAGGTACATGGAGCTTGCGATGTCGGATGTATCCGGATAAGCCCTGTCCCAGTATATTCCCTCATAATGGATCACTCTTGTGGGATCCTGCTGTGCAAGCTCCTCATGCATATCAAAAATATCCTTACCGCCGAAGGATTCATTACCAAGTGACCATATGAGTATGCAGGCATGGTTCTTATCACGCTCATACATGCTCTTAACTCGGTCGAGGACCAGGAGTCTGTATTCTTCATGATCCCCCGGCAGCACATAGTCCTTTTCACGTATACCGGAAATATATGCGTCCCATGTACCGTGGGTTTCCAGATTTGTTTCGTCTATAACATATATGCCGTATTCGTCACATAATCTGTAAAGTTCGGTACTGTTTGGATAATGGCTGGTCCTGATGGCGTTTATATTGTGCCGCTTCATGTTGATGAGATCGCGTCTTATCTCATCCTGTCCCATAACCCGGCCATTAACGCTGGAAAACTCATGGCGGTTAACTCCGCGAAATACGATACGTCTGCCGTTCAGACGCATGATATGATCTTCTCCGATACGAAAATCACGGAATCCGATCCTGTCCTTTATTACCTCCAGAAGCTCACCCGAAGGACCATATACCTTTATCATGAGTTCATAAAGGTTGGGTTTCTCCGCACTCCACAGTTTGGGTGTCAGGTCTTTCGACCCTATGAGATTCTCTCCCTTCTTAATCTCTGTTTCAGTTTCAAACAGACTTCCCTCATCATCGGATACGGATATCTTTACCCTGCCTTCGCCTGTTGACAGGAGTCCAAGCTGAAGCACGGCCGAATCAAAACTGTCCGAAAGCTCCGTACGTATACACATATCTTCGATGTGAGTCTCTGGATAGGTATAGATCCATACGTCTCTGAATATGCCTGAAAATCTGAAGAAATCCTGATCCTCAAGCCAGCTTCCCGCGGTGAACCGGAAGACCATGACCGCCAGCTTGTTCTCTCCTTCCCTGTCGATATATGGTGTCAGATCGAAATCGGAAGGTGTGAAACTGTCCTCGGAATACCCGACATAGTTTCCGTTGAGCCACAGAGCCATACCGCTCTCCACGCCCTTAAAGGAAATACAGACAGGTCCTTTTTCAAAGCCTTTGGGAAGGGTGAAATATCTGACATAGCTTGCAACGGGATTGAAGTATTCAGGGATCTCTCCCTGCTCCACAGTCTCAATTCCGTCCCATGGATACTGGGTATTGGTATATTGAGGGCATCCGTAGCCTTCTGTTTGAATGTGAGCAGGAACCCTTATCCTCTCCCACTTGCGGCAGTCATAATCCATGCGGTAAAAATCCTTCACCGCGGAATCATAATTTCTCGCATAGTGAAACCACCATATCCCGTTCAGCATAAATCGACTTTCCGATAACAAACCCGGATCTGACGAGTCCGGGTTTATGTACCATATATGATCCGAATGAGCCTTAAGCCTGTTCTCATGAAACACTTTCGGATCCTTCACTATATTATGATCAAATGTGTTCATGCTCTGTCCTCCACAGTCATATGACCTCAACCCTTCTTGAACCTGCCTGCAAGAAGTCCCAAAAGATCTGCCTTTTTCGCAGTCTTCAAAAGATATCCGTCCGGCTTTAATTCCATAACCCTGGAGACAGCTTCTCTGGTGCCGTTACCTGTCAGGAAAATAACGGGAATATGGGCGGTTGCCTCCTCCTGCCTCAGCATCTGCAATACCTGAGGTCCGTCCACCACAGGCATCTCATAATCCAGGAGTATCAGGTCAACCCTGTCATCCTCCGGAGTCTTTAAGAGGAAGGTGATAGCCTGCATACCGGCAGTCACGATATCCACTCTGTATTCATCCTTGATCCATTCCCTGACTATCTTTGCATAAGCGGGATCGTCATCTACCACCAGGATCCTATGCTTTCTTTCAATGACCTCTTTTCTCTCGATCTCTTTGTTTACGGTCTTTTCCAGAGTCTCCGGGTCAACGGGTCGGTTAAGCCAGGTGTATTTGCTGAATCCCGGGATCTCTTCAAGCAGATCCGCCTTATACTTGATCTCTCCTATAAGGAGCATCTTCTGTTCGATATTCTCCACAGTCTGACATATTCCGTGCAGTACCTTCAGCTTATAATGCGCTTCATTGATATCAGGAGGCAGATAGACGATCACAAGAGCAGCATCGTCCCCGATCCGGAGTATCTCCTGTTGAGCATTTTCCGTTATGATCGCGGTGTTATAGCCCATATCTGTCAGCTTTCTCTCGATACCCTTTATAACCACGCTGTATTGAAGCATTACGATAACGATATCTTTCTTATCCGTTGCACCCATTAATAAAGCCTCCTGCTGTCATAGTTATCAACTGATCCCTTTTTGTACCGCTGCCTCCGCATCTGCCTGTATATCCCGGTCATACGAAAGCAATGGTTTGATATCCTTCCCTTTTATCCTTCTGTCTATGTAGTTTTTCGTAAGTTTTATAATAAGCGGCGTCTGTACCACTATACCGATAAGATTCGGTATCATCATAAGCCCGTTAAAGGTATCGGAAATATCCCATGCGAGATTTGATTCCATTACGGCTCCGAATACTATAAGTCCGATGAATACGAGACGATACACTCTGGCACACATGACTCCCAACAGATATTCCGTCACCTTGGCGCCATAATATGACCATCCCATAACGGTAGTAAAA
This sequence comes from uncultured Lachnospiraceae bacterium, assembly GCA_946616305.1. Taxonomy (GTDB): domain Bacteria; phylum Bacillota; class Clostridia; order Lachnospirales; family Lachnospiraceae; genus NK4A144. Next base: position 10,836 of record CAMOIV010000024.1, read on the forward strand.
GCAAATAGCGTTATGACCAGCACAACAAACCACTCGCCTATGATGCCCAGGTTCTGACCGAATGCCTTGGCCACCAGAGTCGCATCATTTGTTCCTTCTTTTGCAAGGCCGGTAGTAAGGTCTATGGCACCCGAGCTTAAAACAACTATGGCGGTCATGGTACATATGACCATGGTATCGAGAAATACCTCGGCGATCCCCCACATACCCTGCCGTACAGGTTCTCTCAGACAGCTGTTGCTGTGGACCATTACAGAAGAGCCGAGGCCTGCTTCATTTGAGAACACACCTCTCTTACAACCGTTTTTGATGGTGTTAAATGCCAGCTGGACCGCTGTCCCGGCGGCTCCGCCTTTTATCGCATCGGGCCCCAGGGCAAACCTGAAAATGGATGAAAATACCATGGGAATATCCCTGATATGAAGCAGTACCATAACAAGGCATCCCAGTATGTACACAATGGACATAAAGGGTATCAGCTTTTCGGATACAGCCGCCAGCCTTCTGAAGCCGCCCAGAATGATAATGGCCGCAGTGACCATAAGGACCATGCCTATCATCCAGTCGACCTTCGGTGCTCCAAGGAACAGATCGTGGCTTGCATCGGCAAGGAAGGTGGATTCAAAGTTGATGGTTATCTTGTTTATCTGTCCCATGTTACCGATACCGAAGGAAGCAAGCACGGTAAAGACACAGAACAATATGCCCAGCCCCCTTCCAAGCTTCTTGCAGTGCTTTATGGATCCGAGACCATCTTCAAGGTAATACATCGGTCCGCCCGACCATGCGCCTTCGGAATTACGGCGTCTGTAGTACAAGCCCAGAACGTTTTCCGAATATTTGACCATCATCCCCAAAAATGCCGCAACCCACATCCACAGCACCGCTCCCGGGCCACCCACACAGATAGCCGTAGAAACACCTGCAATATTACCGGTGCCGATGGTAGCACACAATGCTGTACAGAATGCACGAAACTGTGACAGAGCTCCTGCGTCATTGATTATACGCCCCTCAGTCCTTGCTATACCGAATGTCCTGCTCCACCAGTGTCTTATGTGGGTGATCTGAAAAACCCCCGTGATCGCAGTACACAGAAGACCCGTGCCAAGCAGGAGGGAAAGCCCGAATGTTCCCCAGGCAAAACTGTTTACAGCATCATTGATTCTTATAACGGTATCCATTCGGTTATCCTAATATCTCACAATATACCAATGTCTGGTTGAGCAGCTGATACGCCACCTCACCAAAGGTAACGGGGCCCGTATAGGGCGGTGTCTTCTTGCCTTCCAGTTCTCCATACAGATAATTCAGGATACAGTTGCAGGAGAAAACCGGATCTTTTGCTCCTGCCTCATCTATGATCTTCTTAAACTGTGTCGCATAATCTTTGACCGGTGTAGCAAAACGGTATTCCACATCCTTAAAGACCGGAGCATAAAAGCTTACCGTACCGTTCTCCATACTCTTTATGGAAGTGTTGATATATGCGCCGTTGTGATCGGCTACCAGAGGCAGTTTGCTATCGATGCCTTTCTTTTCGATGTATTGAGCAAAATCCACCTCCTGCCCGTTAACTGTACATTTCTTGGCACTAAGCTCATTATCGTAAAACCTTATTATAGGATCGGTCTTATCATCTGTGAAGATATTCAACATATTTATCATGGCGCTCTTGTTTTCCGGAAGCTTTACATACATCACCACAGCCTTGTCGGTGTATGAAGCGGCGGTCGTACCGTCATATACCTTTGCTTCGCCGCCTGTATTCAGGTCAAAGCCGGAGATCCACCCTACCGTGGGATGCATAAGGAGTTCTTCCACCTCGGGAGCTTCCTTGGCATATTTTGTCGCTACCTGAGACCCGTATGGCATTATCATTATGGCAAGTCCGTTTTCGTAGCATTCCTCAACCACCTGAAAAACATTATATTTACCGTATGTACATATGTTGATATCCTCACCGTAATCGATCTCATCCACAAACAGTTTGTCTTTTGTTAAGATGCCTCCGATATCGCTGATGAAATACGGTGTTGTACCGCCTATCCACTTTCCTTTGGGCAGTTTGTCCAGCAATGATCCGTCCGCCGCTATATGCAGGATCTTTCCTTCATTTATCTTAGCAATAGTTTCTTCCAAAGTTATGAGCATTTGTCTGCCTCCTTCACTATGAACCGGTACTTAAAGAACAGCTATGTTAGCCAGGTCAACCTTTGCAACGATAGGATACTTCGCCAGAAATGCCTCCATTTCCTCCATGCATGAATCCATGTTTCCCGGATCTTCCGCTATCCTCTTCTGTAATTTTGCTATAAGCATATTAAAAGCAAGATTCATGGAAGAGTATTTCAACTCCTTCTTTAGAATTCTCATAAGTTTTTCCTGAACTGCCGGATCCATATATTACCTCCTTTTCTCTCCGATCCAATCCTACTCACCGACTATCTCCAAAATTCCGCTGTAATCATATGCATCAGCCCTCTGAAGTATCATATTGAATCGCTCCTGCTCGGCCTCAGGTATCGCATATCCTTCTATCTCCTTCAGAATGCTTTCCAGCATGTCGCAATCCATGGCAGATGCCGCTTCCCGAATACCCTCATAGATGTCCTGCATAAGAGCCTCATCTGCTACGGGCCGGTCATCCTTTTCGTTGTTGTCACCGTTCCCCTCAAACACCGGTGCAAGTGCTTCTTTAAGATCGGTATAGTCCTTCATGACCTCGGCATGATGTTCGTTGATATACTGCACATCCTTTGCCTTTCCCGCATCTTCAAGAAGCTGCGCCTTTTCGCCCAGTTCAAGAGCTCCCACCAGTCTTGCGGAACTCTTAAGAGCATGTATCTTTATTGTGTAATTTTCCCAATCCTCTGCTTCATAACTGCCCGTTAGCTCGGCATATTTATCGGGTATGGAGTCATAGAATATCCCCAATACCGTTTTGAATGCCTCCTCGGAACCGCTGTTTTCAATGGCAGCTTCAATATTCAGACAGCCAAGTTCATTATACCATTTCTCCTCGGGAGCTACCGCAATTTCCTTATCCCTTACAGGCTCGGCATCTGCTGTTTCATAGACATCGTCGAAGGCTTCTTCCAACCCGCTCTCTTCCAACAAGGTCTCTTCGATCTCCGCATCCGAAAGCTCCGTCTCCTGTGCCTGTTCGGCATTTCCGGCTGCTACAGGTTTTGTATCGACTTCGTCTATATATGATGCGATGTTGTACGACTTATTTGACTTAAGGAAATACAGTATTCCAAAGGTTCCCGGACCGCAGTTGGAGGATATGGCAGCCGATGCCTGCTGGAAGATCACATGCTCGAAATATGCGGTTTTCCGGATCTCTTCTTCAACCCATGAAAGGGTTTCCGTAGGTACATCCGCATAGGTTATAAATACCACGTCCGAATCCGGTATGGTATCCGGAGGAAGAGCTCTTGCTATATATTTCCGATATGCTCTTTTGGTACTGCCAAGCCACAATCCTCCCAGTCCGGCCCTGTCGTTTCTTATACGCAAAGACAGATGGAAGTTGAGGACCTGTCCCAGTTTATGTACCGTACTGCTTACCAGTTTTTTCTTGGTCATGTATTCGGTAGTATCGATAACAAAGCTGCACTTTATGCGGTGTTTTACCGTCTCAAGTTCCGAAACGATGTCCGCAGGAGCTATCCCCTGTTGTGCCAGTTTATACGCTATAAGTACAAGTATACCGGTGGAGCTTGATAAGCATTCCGAATTAATGACGGAAACATTGTCAAAAGATCTGGCGGCTTCGCTTGCTATCTCATAATCCTTACTCATACTTGTGGTTATGGAGATATGGATCAGATGGTGAGCTCTCTTAAGAGTCTCTGCAAAGAATTCCGTATATTCATTCTCATCCGGAGGAGATGATACAGCCTCCTTCCCCGACGATACATACCGGACAAGTTCGTTCGCATCTATGTGTATGCCGTCTTTAAACTCACCTTCATCCGTTCTGACATTAAAGGGTATTATCGGGATACCCAGTTTTCTTATTACAGACTCAGGCAGATCGCACATGCTTGATGAAGTAATGATGACCGGCTCCTTTTCCATGTAGCGGTCCGATGCGTTTATATCCTCATCATCACCTGTCATGACGCTTCTCAGGATCATTTTCTCCGAAGGGATATGCTTTATCAGCATTTCTTCCATCGCTTCGCCCGAGACCGGCTTCACAAGGTATCCGTCGAATCCTGCTCTGTTGTATAATTCTTTATTCTCGCTGCCGGCATTTGCCGTCAGGACTATCACGGGCGTTGTCCTGTTAAGCCCGCCTTCCTGTTCCCTTATTGCCGCAAGGCACTCAATACCATCCATGCCCGGCATCAGATGATCCATAAAGATGGTATCATAATGATTTCTGAGACATTCTTCAAGGGCTTTCTTCCCGCTCAGGGCCTTGTCTATAGCCATGTCTGTTTCTGCAAGAAGCCTCGTTTCAACTTCAAGATTCATCTCGTTGTCATCAACGATAAGGATCCTTGCTTCAGGCGCCAGGAAGCTGCTCTCATAGGAACTTCTCTTAACGATCTGCTGATTATGGATATTCAGCTCACCTATCCTGTTATTGTCCGATATCTGCTGCTTTATGGTAAAGGTAAAGGTCGTTCCCTCTCCGTAAACGCTGTTCACGGAAATGGTCCCGTCCATAAGCTCCACCAGCTGTTTGACTATGGAAAGACCTAATCCGGTTCCTTCTATGTGCCTGTTCTTCCCCTCATCCACACGTTTGAACGCGTCGAATAAATACGGTATGTCTTCCTTCCTGATACCCATTCCGGTGTCAGAAACCGAGATATCCAGTTCAACCGTCTCGCCATCTGATTCCTTGCTCTCAACCCGCAGCTCAACATGACCTTCTCTTGTGTATTTTACTGCGTTGTTCAACAGATTTATGATTATCTGCTTTATGCGGACCTCGTCACCGTACAATACCACAGGAACATCCGGATCCACGCTTACTTCAAATCCAAGTCCTTTATCATGTGCCCGAAGCCACATCATATTAACGATCTCCGAGAGCAGATCCCCCATTTTGTAATCAACAGGGACTATATCCATGCTTCCTGCTTCTATCTTGGAAAAATCAAGTATGTCATTTATCAGGGCAAGGAGCATTTTGCCTGAGCCCTGTATACCGGAGGCATCCTTGACTATATCATCGGATGCGCTCTGATCCCTGAGTATCAGTTCGTTAAGTCCCAGTATGGAATTGATGGGTGTTCTTATTTCATGGCTCATACTGGAGAAAAAGCGATTCTGAGAACGTGTCAGTTCCTCCGCTCTCTGTGCCTCCTTCTCGGCGCGCTCCTTCTCATTGGTAAAAAGCCTGCCCTGAGACCATGTCATGACAAAGCCCATGATCCCGATAAGCACAAGTGAGATAAAGGAATCCACATAGTACATTGCTGTTGAATGTGCATGTATGAATCTCGGGAAATAATACCCTACAAGATAGCATCCCAAAGTCAGAACCGTTATCAGCACGAACATGGTATTTCTCCATCTGCCGCGCAGCACAAGTCCCACATATAAGAATGCAAAAATGATCCAGAGGACACCTCCGCCTCTTAGTCCGCCGCCAAAGAAGAATAACATCGGAAGCACCAGTGTGACGAAACATATCACTATAACCTTGATGGCTATGCCAAGATGGTTATGGATCAGACATACAAAGGTGATGATCGGCACAAAAACAAGGGCGCCTATAAGGATAAAGAGCTCAATGGGATCCTCATGTGTCAGCAGATCTCCTATAAAAGCAATAAATACCGCAACCTCTGATACCAAGGTCAGTATCAGGAATATCCTCTCATTAAAATCCTGTTCCGGATCTTTTATGAATCTCACGGCTTCTTTGATCAGCTTGACCATATTCATACGATCTCACCTCCTCTGTCTGCAGAAGCACCCGAAAGCACGCGGTGAACCACTCTTTCGAAATCCGATGTGTTTATGGGTTTTGCGATGAAGCCGTCAAATCCCTCTTTTATGAACATTTCCCTCGCACCGGAAACAGCATTGGCGGTGAGAGCTATCACCTTTATATCCTTGCCAAGATCCGAAGCCGCATTTTTTATCTGCTTCATGGCTTCTACTCCGTCCATCTCGGGCATCATGTGATCCATGAACACCAGATCATAATCGTTTTCCTTGAACTTTTTGATGGCTTCCTTTCCGCTTCCCGCTGTATCCACCGTCATCTCATAATCCCTGAAAAGACAGGATGCCACTACCAGATTCATGGGTTCGTCATCGACGATGAGTGCATTTACTCCGGTAAACACCTGGCTGTTCTCATTTTCCGCTATATCTATATTCCTGGCCTCCCGGCCTTCGTTAAGCACTTTTATGATCGGGTATGCGTAGAGAGGTTTCGGCATGATGATCACCCTGCTTCCATCCGGAGCTTTAAGTCCTTCCTGTCCGGATACGGCAACAACGATATCCTCTTTTGCAAGCTCTTCGAAGTATCCGCGATTCTCCTCGTATTCCTCCTGTCCCATAAACACATGGGTTGCCTTTAGTTTCTCCTTGAGACGCTCCACCTCATATACGGTTTCCGCAGGATAAAGCGGTACCTTGATACCCTTCGCAAGATTTCCGGCCATGGTACGGTAAAAGTCTCGAAGCCTTGGAACCTTGTATTTATCCGGCCTTACATGGAAAAGGACTGCTCCTTCGAAGGTTTCCTTAAGTGCAAGGCAGGGTGTATCATCAACCACCTTCTGAGGTACGGTGACTCTTACAGTTGTTCCCCTGTTTTTCTCGCTTTCGATCTTAACAAAACCACCCATATTGTGAGCAAACCCGTACACAATAAAAAGCCCAAGCCCTATGCCTCCGGAGCTCCGGTTTCTCTTCTTATTGGCCTGATACATCCCTTCTCTGATAGCCTGTACGGCTCCGCGATCCATGCCTGATCCCGTATCGGTCACTTCGATGCACAGATTGACTCCGTAGTCTGCCTTCTCTGAATACAACCTGATCAGGATACCGCCATTTCTTGTAAATTTTACGGCGTTGTCTAGAAGATGCCTGCAGATCTTATGCAGCTTTTTGATGTCACCCCTCATCATTGTGGGGACCATAGGATCCAGATCCACTACAAGTTCAAGGTTCTTGGCACCGTCATTCATCCTGAAATACATGACCACATCATTGATCAGCGATGTGCTCATGTAATTATCCTCTTCCAGGAACACATTCTGTCTTTTACACTCTGTATAATCCTGAATATCCTCTATCTGATATGCCAGTCTTACACCTGCATTTTTAATGGAATCGGCTTCGGATCCCGCTCCCTTCTTGATCAGCAGATCCGACATACCGTTGACAACATTTACAGGTGTCCTGAGTTCATGAGATATATTGGACAGAAAGTCCTCCATGCTTGAATCATTCGATGCAACCCTCTCTTCCTTGATCCGGTTTTCTTCCTGATCCTCAAGCCTTTCAACTATAAATCTGGAGCAGGCAAAATATGACACCAGCACGATGGAAATATGCAGGAGTATCTTTGAAACCGTAAACCTGTCATAGGTTATGGGATCCCCTCCCGGAAGGTTGATGAAATGAATGAACTGCAGCATAAAGAATTCCAGCAGAAGTACATTCATCAAGCGTGTCTTGTCCAGTGCCGAATATGTGAGCATGACCAGAACCACAACGATGGCTGTATCATCAAAACTGGTCTTGTGGATGCCATAGTAAAAGACCAGCAGAACCGCATATCCGAAGTATATATACTTTCTCAGACCGTAATCGATCTTATCTGACAGACTTAAGATCCATAGAAGGATAATACCGGCAAGTACGATCACCGGGACCCAGAATTCCCATCCCATTACGTGGTTTTCTATGATCAGTCCCAAAGCCGCCAGAGTTGTGATCAAAAGAATGAATTTTTCGTTAGCGTATCGATTCATGATATTCCTCTATGATGTTCCGGTTACCGACGTGTTTCATTTATTCCTGAGCAATGATAAGTATATTTTACAGGATAGCGAAGACTTTATAAAGCGAAAAAAAAGACATCTGGAAAGTCTGCCACTGATATTTATTTTATTATATCAAGGGCGTCACCTCAATCCATAAAAAGCGGATGACCCCCGTCGCTTTCCTGCATTACCGCTCTATGGTCATACTTGAGCCGCAAAATGAAGATAGTGTATACTGTAAACATCAACGGTTACCCCGATGATCTTCATATGATCCGGACCGTATCAATGGTTTTCGTGTTCTGAAATTGTTTAAAGGATATACGTGAAGAAATACCTGTTCATCATAAAAACTCAGATTATTAAGAGTCTGACATATGAGTTCAATGTATACGGGAACATTATCATGCAGACGATAATCATGATCACGTCCGCTTACTTTTGGCGTGCTCTTTACAGTGGCCGGAGCACTGTGGAAGGAGTTGACGCTGACAACATGCTGACCTACGTGATCATCTCATCGGCTCTGTCGGTGCTGCTTATCACAAATGTCGAAAGAAGGATCGGCAGAAGCGTCGAAAAGGGAACCGTAGCATGCGATATGATGAAGCCTGTCAGCCTTTTCTGGATGTTCTTTGCCGAGGATATCGGCAGCATCGTAGCACTGATCTTCCAGAACATGCTCCCCATACTTCTTATAGGATCCGTCATGATAAAACTCCCTGTTATGGCTGATATCAAGGACCTCCCGTTATTCATTGTATCCGTCATTGAATCCTTTCTGATCAACTGGCTGATCGCTGCTCTCTTCGGAATGACGGCCTTTACCGCTGTGAATATCAATGCGCTTATCCAGGTGAAAAAGCATCTTATACGGCTCCTGTCCGGAAGCATCATTCCCATATGGTTCTTCCCGGAAAGTGTGGCAAAAGTGCTTTCCTCTCTGCCATTCGTGTATATTTACCAATTACCGCTCAGCATCTATATAGGGAGGGGCACCCGGGCCGAGCATATGGTGCAGATGCAGATCCAGTTTATCTGGCTTGTGATCTTATCTGCCCTGTTTTTCCTTGTTCATAACATAGTGACCAGGAAAGTAATGGTCCAGGGAGGTTGACAATGAGTAGATCATTCGATACGCTGCGTCATTACCTTGACGTCACCGGCGTGAATATAAAAATGGCATTCATGACGATAATAGAGTACCCGGCTAACATTGCCGGATGGATGATCTCCAATCCGCTTCAGTTCATTATGGGATTCGCCATCATCAAGTTTGTCGTTGAGACCTTCGGCGAGATCAACGGCTGGGATTACGGACAGCTTGCGTTTCTGTACGGACTGTCAGTTATTTCCCATGCCCTGTCGATGATATTCTTCGTTCAAGGCTGGTTCATGGGATGGTATGTGATAGAGGGTGATTTTGACAGGTACCTGACAAGGCCTCTCGGAGTTCTGTATCAGTTCTTTTTCACAAACATCAACATATTCGGAATTACCGATCTGATACCGGGTATCATCGTATTTATTTACGGTTGCGTACGTTCCGGCGTTCGTGCGTCTTTTCTGTTTGTCATACAGGTCCTCATAATGCTGATCGGTGCAACGCTTATCCGGGGCGGGATCTACATCCTTATTGGGAGCACTTCATTTCACACAAGAAGTGCCGTTGACTTCGGACAATATACCCAGGAGATCATGGACAAGACGACCATGTACCCGATATCGATGTATCCGGAGAGCATGCAGTTTATATTGACATATCTGATCCCTATCGGGTGGGTGTCATTTTATCCCGTATCCTCACTCCTTGGTATCGATAACGGCATCAGCTCCGGTATGATCACGGCCTTTATCACGCTTGCTGTCGGTATCCTTATGATGTCGCTGGCAGGAGCTTATTTTAATTCAGGTCTTAAGAAATATGAAAGTGCAGGTAACTGACAATGATAGATGTTAACAGTTTATGCAAGGATTATACGATAAAGCATAAAGGTGCCGGTCTGTCCGGAGCCTTGAAGGGCCTTGTTATCAAAAACACTGATGTCATACATGCGGTGAAGGATCTGTCGTTTCATATCGACGAAGGAGAGATCGTGGGCTTCATCGGGCCTAATGGTGCCGGAAAGAGCACAACTATCAAGATGATGTCAGGCATTCTGACCCCGACAAGCGGAAGTGTCCTGATAAACGGTGAGGATATAGCGAAGCATCGTAAAGAAGTGGTTAAGAATATCGGCGTTGTTTTCGGGCAACGGTCACAGCTCAACTGGGATCTGCGCCTTGGAGAGACTTTTGAACTGTTAAAGCATATATACAGGATAGACGCAGATGCTTACGATAAGACAATGTCGGTCATGGATGACATATTGGGAATAAAAGAGCTTCTCGATAAACCTGTACGTCAGATGTCGCTGGGGCAGCGCGTCAAGGGCGACCTTGTGGCATCAATGCTCCACTCGCCAAAGGTTTTATTCCTCGATGAGCCCACCATCGGTCTCGATGTTTCCGCCAAGTATTCGCTCCGCAAGTTCATAAAGGAGATAAACCGCGTCAGGAAGACCACTGTCATATTGACCACGCACGATCTCGGAGATATACAGGAGCTGTGCGAGAGGCTCATCATAATAAATCACGGTGTGATGATGGAGGATGGAAATCTCAAGGAGATAACGGACAGGGTCGCACCGTACAAAACCCTTGTGGTGGAGTACTATGATGAGATCGCTCCTCACCATGAAAAATGCGAGATAATCTCGCACGAAGGAAATGTGGCCCGATACAGATTTGCCAAGTCCGACATTACTGCAGCGGATATAATTGCCTCATTGTCATCGGAAAAGGCTATCAAGGATGTTTCGATCGAAGAAGCGGGGATCGACGATATCATAAAGATCGCCTACGGAAAATGAACCCCTAACCCCGTCCCCGTGGTTCCGCCCCTGTCCGGGCGAACCAAACAGGGGCGGTAACATTATTAATGATCACATGAGCTTCTTGAACATTTCCCGGAACTGCTCGAGACTTGCAGGTCTGGGATTGCCGGGCGCGCATGCGTCCGCCGCGGCGGATTCGCACAGGAAGTCAAGATCTTCTTCCTTAAGCTTCTCAAGCTTTGTAGGAATTCCGACATCCACCGAGAGCTGGCGTACCGCATCGATGGCAGCTTTGCGATAGGCAGCCTGATCCATTCCGGATGTATCGATATCAAATGCTTCTGCGATATATTTGAACTTGTCGCCGGTCTCTTCGGCATTAAACTCCATAACTATCGGGAGCATCATGGCGCATGCAACACCGTGAGGAGTATCATATACCGCACCGAGGGTGTGAGCCATGGAATGCGCGATCCCGAGCCCAACATTAGAGTAAGCCATAGCTGTTACATACTGGGCCAGTGCCATTCCCTCACGCCCATCCGGATCGTTGTCAACGGCCTTGCGCAGATTCTTGGCGATAAGCTGTATCGCCTCAAGGTTCAGGCAGTCGGATAGTTCCCATGCTGCAGCAGTGGTATATCCTTCAATAGCATGCGTAAGAGCATCCATTCCGGTTGAAGCAGTAAGACCCTTGGGCATCGATGACATCATATCCGGATCTACTACAGCGATATCAGGGATATCATTAGGGTCTACACACACGAATTTTCTCTTTTTTTCAACGTCGGTAATAACATAGTTTATCGTCGATTCCGCACCGGTTCCGCCTGTTGTCGGAACTGCGATAGTAAATACCGTGCGCTTCTTTGTGGGTGCAACACCTTCAAGTGAGCGAACATCGGCAAATTCAGGATTGTTGACGATAATACCGATGCCTTTTCCGGTATCCATTGACGAGCCGCCGCCTATGGTGATCATAAAATCAGCCCCGGATGCTTTATAAGCCTCAACACCGTTCTTTACATTCTCAATAGTAGGATTGGGTTTGATATCCGAATAAAGCTCATATTTGATCCCGTTTTTATCAAGAAGATCGGTTACTTTTGCGGTTACACCGAACTTAACAAGGTCAGGATCCGACGCAACAAAAGCCTTTGTAAACCCCTTAGCCTTTACGATCCCCGGGATCTCATTTATAGCCCCGTGACCGTGATAAGATATGCCGTTAAGCACAAAACGATTAACTCCCATAAGATGTTCCTCCTTCAATAAAAACAATAACTGTAACAGTAAAAATTATAGGATTTATCGGTTACACCGTCAACAAAATGTCATTCAAACGAATACTCATTTTACGCAAAACAAAAAGAACCGTTATTCATTGAAAAATCAACGAAAACAGTTCTTTTCGTAGTCGGGGTGACAGGATTCGAACTTTAAACCCTATGTCGTTCAAATCCAGTAAAGAAAGGGGATTCGAGCATCCTTCCCCTGGAATCTTAACAAACTTCGATTACACGGCAAAGAATGCGGTAATAGACCCAAAAGGCAGCCTCATAATTACTCATTATATCGTCATACCAAGTAAAATGACCTTCCACGTTTTCGAACTGTTTATCTCTATATATTGTCATTTCTGTGATATTTTTCATCGTTTATATCCCGTTTCGT
>CAMOIV010000025.1 GCA_946616305.1 uncultured Lachnospiraceae bacterium
GACGCTTGGAATCATTGGGACTTTGATCTTTGGCACAGGGATGTGCTTTGGACTTGGCGTCTTTGGAACAGGAGTAATTTTCATGGTCATCGGGGTGCTTCTTGGAATAGTAGGTGCTGCAATCTGCGGCATCAACTATCCTTTATACAAGAAACTCCTTAAAAAGGGTAAGGAAAAATATGCCTTTGAGATTCTGGAACTTGCAAAAGAGATAACAGTATGATTGACTTTAAATTCCACAGAGAATAAGATATTTCAAGCGATTAAAATGAAAGGCGGTCAGAATTATGAAGCCCTATGATCATCTTGCGATAGAAGAGAAGTGGACAAAGATATGGGAGGAGCATCCCGTTAATGTGGATGACGGAAAGAAACCCAAGTATTATTGTCTCGATATGTTCCCCTATCCTTCGGGAAACGGACTGCATGTAGGACATTGGAGAGGTTATGTCATATCCGATGTCTGGAGCAGATACAAGGTTATGAACGGAAACTATGTCATCCATCCCATGGGATGGGATGCCTTCGGTCTCCCGGCTGAAAACTATGCCATCAAGACAGGCAAGCAGCCTGCATTATCCACAGCGGAGAATGTGGCTAAGATAAAGGAGCAGATAAAGCAGATCGCAGCCATATATGACTGGGATATGGAGCTCAATACCACCGATCCGAAGTTTTTCAAATGGACTCAGTGGATATTCGAGAAGCTTTATGAGAAGGGCCTGGCCTATGAAAAGAAAATGCCCATAAACTGGTGCCCGTCCTGTAAGACCGGACTTGCCAACGAAGAGGTGGTGGACGGAAAGTGCGAAAGATGCGGCTCACCGGTGACCAAGAAGGATCTGAAGCAGTGGATGCTTAAGATCACGGCATATGCCGACAGACTGCTTGATGATCTGGATAAGCTTGACTGGCCCGAAAAGGTCAAGAAGATGCAGACCGAATGGATCGGAAGGTCCTACGGTGCCGAGGTTGATTTCCCCATAGACGGTGATGACAGGAAGATTACAGTATATACCACAAGACCGGACACCCTCTACGGAGCAACCTTTATGGTCCTCGCCCCCGAGCATGAGTATGCTGCATCTCTGGCAACGGATGAGACGAGAAAAGCAGTGGATGATTATATCGCATATGCTGCCAACAGGAGCAATGTGGATCGTCTGCAGAATAAGGAAAAGACAGGCGTATTCACCGGAACATATGCCATCAATCCTTTGAACGGGGCCAAGGTTCCCATCTGGCTCTCTGATTATGTACTTGCTGATTACGGTACGGGAGCCATCATGTGTGTTCCCGCCCACGATGACAGAGACTTTGAGTTTGCCACAAAGTTTGATATACCCATCATCCAGGTAATAGCAAAGGATGGTAAGGAGATCGAGGATATGACCGAAGCCTATACCGAAGCTTCGGGCATCATGATCAATTCCGGCGAGTGGAACGGCATGGAATCCTCCGTATTAAAAAAGGAGGCTCCTCATATAATAGAAGAGAAGGGTATAGGACGGGCAAAGAAAAACTTCAAGATAAGAGACTGGGTATTCTCCCGCCAGAGATACTGGGGAGAACCTATTCCCATCATCCATTGTCCTTCCTGCGGCGAAGTGCTTGTACCCGAAGAAGAGCTTCCTCTGACATTGCCTGAAGTTGAGCATTATGAGCCTACGGGCACGGGAGAGTCGCCTCTTGCAGCCATAGATGAATGGGTGAACTGCAAGTGCCCCAAGTGCGGCATGGCAGCAAAGCGCGAAACCAATACCATGCCTCAGTGGGCAGGCTCCTCATGGTATTTCTTAAGATATATCGATGTGAATAATGACAAGGAACTGGTATCAAAGGAAAAAGCCGACAAATATCTGCCGGTAGACATGTATATAGGCGGAGTTGAGCATGCGGTATTGCACCTGCTCTATTCCAGATTCTGGACCAAGTTCCTTTATGATATCGGCGTGATCGGATTTGACGAGCCCTTCAATAAGCTGTTCAATCAGGGCATGATAACCGGTAAGAACGGTATCAAGATGAGTAAGTCCAAGGGCAATGTGGTATCTCCGGATGATCTGGTACGTGATTACGGATGTGATTCCTTAAGGCTTTATGAGCTGTTCGTGGGACCGCCGGAGCTTGATTCCGAGTGGGATGACAGAGGCATAGACGGCGTGTACAGATTCCTTGCCAAGTTCTGGAACATGGTACAGGACAACAAGGATAAGGATGTTAAGGAGACCGAAGAGTTAGTCAGGGTCAGACATCAGCTTATAGATACCATAAGCAAGAGACTTGAAGCATTCTCGCTGAATACGGTCATCTCCGGATTCATGGAGTTCAACAACAAGCTCACCAGGATGGAGGGCGGAGTGGATAAGAAGACTCTGGAGACCTATGTGATACTCCTTGCTCCCTTCGCACCTCATATAGCCGAGGAGCTGTGGCAGGAGCTGGGACACGATACATCTGTATTCAATGAGAGCTGGCCTGTAGCAGATAAGGATGCCATGGCTGAGGACACAAGAGAGATCGGTGTTCAGGTCAACGGCAAGGTCAGAGGTACGGTGGATATCGCTGTAAACGCGTCCAAGGACGACGCATTATCAGCAGCCAAGGCTGCCGTAGCGGATAAGCTTGAGGGTAAGACGATAGTAAAGGAGATCTACGTTCCGGGAAAGATAATCAATATCGTCGTTAAGTGATTAATATAACGCATATCCAAAGCTGACCGAATGATTGATGCCCTGTTTGGACAGGGCTTACGGGAATATGAGATATGAATGGAACAGACAGTAATGTTAAAGGTTCAAGAGTGAAAGACATGACCATGGGCTCTCCGGTAAGGCTCATGGTCTCTTTTGCAATACCTCTGCTTTTAGGGAATCTCTTTCAGCAGTTCTACAATCTGTTTGATGCGGCCATAGTGGGAAGAGTACTGGGACCCAACGCACTTGCGGGAGTCGGAGCGTCAAGCTCCGTTCAGTTCCTTGTCATAGGCTTCTGCCTGGGAGTCTGTTCGGGCTTTGCGATCCCCGTGGCGCAGAGATTCGGTGCCAGAGACTACAGCCAGATGCGGCGTTTTGTGTATAATTCGCTGTTTCTGGTGTTAGTCATATCCCTGGTGCTGACTGTAACCACCGCAGCACTCACTCCGCGCATACTTCATCTTTTGCATACGCCGGAGGATATTTTCTCCGATGCATACGATTACCTGTTTGTCTTATTCCTTGGTATTCCCTTTACCATGCTATATAATTCACTGTCAGGTATACTGAGGGCAGTGGGAGATTCCAGGACTCCCTTCATCTTTCTGGTTATCTCTACCATACTCAATATAGTGCTGGATACGCTCTTTATCCTGGTATTCAGGATGGGGGTCATGGGAGCCTCCATCGCAACAGTTATATCCCAGGCGGTATCCGGGATACTCTGTGCCATAGTGATCTACAGGAAATTTAATATCCTGCGGCTCAAGAGGGAGGATCGGGTAATAGGCAGACCATATTTAGTAAAGCTTATTGCCATGGGGGTTCCCATGGGATTGCAATTCTCCATTACCGCCATAGGATCCATGGTGATGCAGTCTGCCAATAACAGCCTTGGATCCGTCTATGTATCGGGATTTACCGCAGGGATGAAGATAAAGCAGTTTGCCATGTGTCCCTTCGATGCCATGGCCAATGCCGTTGCCACCTTTGCCGGTCAGAACTACGGAGCCGGAAAGGTGTCCAGGATAAAGCAGGGAATAAAAGAGGGGCTTCTGATCTCCATCGTTTACGGGATACTCATCGGGCTTGTACTGATCTTCTTCGGAAGGACCATGTCCATGCTGTTCATCTCTCCCTCTCAGACTCAGATACTGGATGCGTCGGCTCTGTATCTTAAGAGGATGGGTACCTGCTACTGGATCCTTGCCATACTTAATATCACCAGGATGTCCTGTCAGGGTCTTGGATTCTCCGGACGTACCATATTCTCCGGGACCAGTGAGATGATAGCAAGGATCTTCGTGTCCTTTGCCTTTGTCCCTGTATTCGGATACGATGCCATAACCTGGGCAGATCAGGTGGCCTGGAGCGCAGGTGTACTGTACATAGCTCCTACCTGCTACTATTGTGTAAAGAAGATAGAAAAGAGGCTTGGTAAGACCAATGCATGAGGCGGAAAAGTTTTTCTCCAACAGGGAGTGTAAGTATTTCCCATGTCATAAAGGTGTGGATCCGGAGGATTTTAACTGCATGTTCTGTTATTGCCCTCTGTATCATCTGAAGGAAAAGTGCGGCGGTGATTTCCTGATGAAGGATGGAGTAAAATCCTGCATCAACTGTACGAGACCGCATATCGCAGATAATCATGATGAGATCATACAGACGTTAAGAGACCAGAAAAACTAGTAGATTATAGAAGGGCCTCGGAACGGAAATGTTTTTCGAGGTCATTATGGAGCCGTTTAGCGCGTCAGATGAGATCCAGCGCCCGCAGGCACCAGCTGAATCCGAAAATGGAGATTTATCGACATTTTCGTGATGAAGCCGGTGGCGCGTGGCGATTAGCTCAGATGCGCGCTGGCGGATGACCGAGAAAAATGTATTCCGTTCTGAGGCCTTGGCATTATGCTATGGGATATCCGGGGTTGCGTTTTTAGCGGATCATGTGTATTATAACTGAATCGTATAAAAATGATATATTCATGAACAGGAGGATTTGATTTATGTGGAGTATATCTGATGTAAAAAGCAAAGGTAAAGCAGCCTTCAAGAAGAATTACTGGAGATGCGTACTGGCTTCTCTTATTCTTTCGATCCTTGCAGCAGGTTCAAGCGCTGCAGGACAGACCGGTAATGCGAACAACATACAGAATCTCGATACATCCGGCATGTCCGGTGAAGAATTATCCATGCTCGCCGGTTTTCTCGTAGCTTTTGCTTCTTTCCTGATAATATTTTCCATCATATGGATCATATTGAGAATATTCGTTCTCAATCCCCTTGAGGTAGGATGCAGGGTCTTCTTCAAGGAGAATCTTGACAATGATGCTACTCTTGATGAGCTTAAGGCCGGCTTCGGTGATTACAAGAGATCTGTTATAACCATACTTCTCAGGGATATATTCCTTGCATTGTGGTTCTGTCTCCTTATCATACCGGGGATCATCAAATCATATTCATATAAGATGGTGCCTTATATCCTCCTTGACGAGCCTCAGCTTTCTGCCAAGGAGGTCATCACAAGGTCACGTGAGATGATGAACGGACATAAGTGGAGAGCCTTCCTGTTGGATCTGTCCTTCATAGGTTGGGAGCTCCTTTCACTTATCACCTGCGGACTTGTAGGACTTTTCTATGTTTCACCTTATGAGAACTCGACTCAAGCCGCACTTTACAAGGAACTTAAGGGATCAAACGGTCAGACTGCAGAAACTGTTGAAACTGTACAGGAGTGATATCTGTTGTGATCTGATCATACTAAACATACACCCCGCCGGGCTCTGTTCAAAGCCGGCGGGGTTTTTCTCTTATTATTGTGGCATGAGAATATCCATGATTTGTGGTGATGGCCGCATGATCCGGCCAGTATGAGAATTGGATCATGTTTTGTTCTTTCTCTGTAAACATGAGATTTGATATAATACAGAACATGATGAACAGAGTATTAAAAACCATATACACGCTTATGCTTACGGCAGTTCTTGTAACTGTCCTTGCATCCTGTGGCGGCAGTAAAGCCGGCGGGACTTCCCGGAATACATCCGATAATGCCGCATCAGAAGTAATAACAGACAGTAACAGTGAGTCCGAAAATCCCCAGGTATCCGGGGTGGCAGCCGACGTGCCGGGAGGACCGCAAGGCATGGGAGGAGCGCAAGGACCGGAAGGGGCAGGAGAGGCTGGAAAGAAGACAGAAGCGGCCTTGGATATAACTGCAGGTGCCGCAAAGGATATGGCTGAAGCATCCGATCCTGCAGGAACCGGCGAACCTGCCATGATGCAGGTTCACTCAGACTCAAATGCATCATCCCGTAATCCCAATGAAACGGACAACGTGGAAATATCCCGTAATTCAGCAGCTGCAGAAGGCGGCGGGACAGTATCCGGTGAGTCCGTGTCTGACCGGAAAGTACCGGATCAGGAAGTGTCCGATCAGTCCGCGGAAGAGGGTGATGAAACAGAGGATGATCTATCACGGTCAGCTGCCGGGACTTTCACCAGTGAGCCTATACCTGATTCGGTATTCGCCCGCATGAGCGGAGTATCCTATCCTGCAGACTGCCCTATATCAAGGGATGATCTTCGTTATCTGAGACTGTCCTATTACGACTTTAACGGTAATCCGCAGGTTGGGGAACTGGTGTGCAATAAAAGCATAGCAAAGGACCTTATAGAGATATTTACGGAGCTGTATAACAGAAAGTACCAGATAGACAAGATACGTCTTATAGATGATTACGGCGGAGATGACGATCTGTCATGTGCGGATAACAACACCTCATGCTTTAATTTCCGTACGGTTTCGGGATCGAGTAATCTCTCTAAGCATGCCATGGGCGTCGCCATAGACATTAACCCCTTTTACAATCCGTATGTGACCTATCCGGATGGCAAGATCCGCATCTCCCCTCCGGGTTCGGAACCCTATGGAGATCGTTCGGCGGATTTTCCTCATAAGATAGGGCCCGGGGACGATGCATATGAGCTTTTCAAGGCCCACGGCTTCACCTGGGGCGGTAACTGGAAGACACTTAAGGATTACCAGCATTTCCAGAAGCCTCAGTAAATATAAGACTGACTCTTTGGGCATAGAGTTACAAAAAAGCAGCCGCTATCCCTGTTAAATGTGATACCCCATAATAAAAATAGATGTGGAAATATTGTGAGAAAGTGATATACTAGACACAATATGTTGTGTTTTTTCGGAGGGAGATATGGAAGCGCATCTTAAAAGGGTAAACAGAGTTTTCTTTTTAGTTCAGGTAGTGGCATCGGTTTTCATAGTAATAGGAAATGTGGCTCAGCTTAACCAATCGGATCTTGCTCCGTATAAGAGCATCGTTCCGATCATCGCGGCTGTGGCTGCCCTTATCGGATCCACGGTAATGATCGTGTACGGAAAGAAGGACGGCGAGCTTCTCTTTTCAAGATATGTGGTCATATCCTACAGCATCGTATATGCTCTGCTGATGCTTCTGACCACGGCTACAGGCTGTTATGCATATATGATACCCGTTCTTATCATCGCAGTGTTCACACTTGATGAGCTGTGTGTGAATTTCGGCATAGTATCTTTCGTGGTGCTCAATGTTATAAAGATCATACTTATCATTACTACCGCAGAGAATGTTGCGGAGCAGCTTGAGACGGTTATGCTCATGACTATAATCGTGGTACTGACCGCACTGGTTTCTAAGCTCGGTGTCAAGACACTGAATCTCTTCTTTGAGGAGCAGATCGGAGCCGTTAAGGAAGAGTTCATGAAGAACAAGGCTACCGCAGAGCGCATCATTGAGGTGGCAAAGACCGTTAATGAAAATATCTCCGTTGCCGAGAAGTCCATAGAAGAGATCAAGGAAGAGACAGAGGGAATGAATGATTCTCTGTCAGGAATTTCAGCAGGTGTCGCTTCCAATACAGACGCCATCACATCCCAGACCACCCAGACACAGGATATACAGCAGATAATAGATACTACCAACGAGAGATCCCAGACCATACTGGAGAGTTCCGCCAAGACCAAGAGCGTGGCGGAGAGCGGTACCAGTGCCATGAAGGAGCTGGGAAATCAGGTGGACAAGGCCATAGAATTCGGCGCCCAGATGAAGGAGTCTGCAAAAAATCTGCAGGAGAGATCCGTAGAGGTGCGAAATATCACTGATATGATCCTGTCCATATCATCCCAGACAAACCTGCTGGCATTGAATGCATCCATAGAGGCCGCAAGAGCCGGAGAAGCGGGACGGGGCTTTGCAGTCGTTGCTGACGAGATCAGAAGTCTCGCGGAGCAGACCAAGGATGCAACTGAGAAGATAACCTCCATCCTGGACGAATTATCAAAGGATGCGGATGATGTGGTGAGCAAGGTTGATCAGAGCGTTGATATCTCCAGCAGTGAAAGAGAAGTGGCACAGAATGCCGAGGAGCAGTTCAACTCCATATACGATGCGGTCATAGAATTGGATGAGGGTGTAAACGATATTAACGGACTTGTAGGAAAGCTTGCAGTTGCCAATAATGAGATAGTGGACAGCGTTACCACGCTTTCTGCTTCCTCCGAGCAGATATCTGCTTCGACTCAGGAGGTATCGGAGCGCAGTATGAAGAATGTTGCCATGGTTGATAATTTCCAGAAGCTTATGACAGAGATCAGCACCATGGTATCACAGCTTAAGACCGAATAATGAGAAGAAATATCATAAGGATCTTATTCCTGCTCGTTGCCGTAGCATGTTTTGGCTACGTGGGCTGGTATTATTATGAAATGAAAAGGACAGAGAGCGACGTAACGTCGCTCTCTTCGAGGGTTGAAGCGGATGTTCCCGGAGGGACTCCCACAGACATATCTTCCGAGGACACAGCTCCTACGGAGGAGGAAGAGGCGGAGAGAGTCTTATATGTCCTCTCTGACTTTGAACCGCTGCTGGAGAAGAATCAGAACATTATAGGCTGGATCTCCATCGATGATACCAAGATCAATTATCCCGTGATGCAGTCCATGAACGGCGACAGTACTTATTACATCGATCATAATTTTGATCAGCAGGAGGATAAGAACGGGTCTTTATTCCTTGATGACAGATGTGATGTGATAAAGCCCACCGCAAATCTCATAATATACGGCCATCACATGCGAAGCGGCGCCATGTTCGGCGATCTGGACAAGTACAAATCAGAAGACTATTTCAGGAAACATCCCTATATCAGGTTTAATTCCATATATGAGACCGGCACATGGGCAGTTATGGCGGCCTTTGAGTCGAAGGTATATACCGACACCGATATAGGATTCAGATATTATGATTTCATAGACCCTGCGGATCCCAAGGAGTTTAAAAAGGGAGTAGCCAATATGAAGGCACTGTCCTTATATGACACCGGAGTGGATGCCGAGTGGGGAGACAGGCTTATCACCTTGTCCACCTGCGATTATGAGGAGGAGAACGGCAGATTCGTAGTTGTGGGAAAGCTCATAGCCAAATGACGGAGACTTGTGTGCATGAGCAGGAGACTTAAAAAGGAAAGCGTAAGTGCTGATGCAAATGAATACAGGACATCAAACAGCCCTCTTATCATGGTCAGATGGCTGATAAACCTTTACCTTATTGTTATTGTAATGGTATTTCCCTTTGTCATAAGTCCCGGATATACCAGAACCTCCTATCTGAAGTTCGGACTCCTGATGTCCGCCACCTACGGCATACAGCTTTACGGCATCATCATACCCACCTTCATACCCCTGTCAGCACTTTTGATCATCATAGGGACCGTCATATATATAAAGGATACAGGGAGCAGTACAGCGGATTTTATAAGGAGAATAAAACTCTCCAAAGTGGATATCTTTGTGCTGTTGTATCTTTTGGTCCTTGCGATCTCTTCACTGGTCTCTCCCTATAAGGATGAGCTTTTGATCGGCTACGAGACCTGGAACATGGGTCTTGCCACTCAATTCATGTTCATATATCTGTATCTTGTCATGTCCAGGTTTTTTGATATATATGATACCGAGCTTCTTATATATGCATCGCTTGCCTCCTCGGGGATGGTATTCCTCATAGGGATACTGCAGCGTCTGGGCTTTGATATTTTCTCGCTGTATATTGCTCTGCCTCTTGAGCTTTTCAACAGATTCCTTTCAACCATAGGACAGGTGTCCTGGTTCTCCTCTTATCTCATGGTATTTTTACCCATATCCCTCTTTCTGGTATGGCATGAGGAGAGATCTGCCGTGCTGTGGAAGGTTTCACTGATCCATCTTGTAATAAGCTCCATGGCTCTTGTGATGCAGGATATGGACAGCGGATTCTTTACGATCTTCATGGTGCTGTCAGTTCTCTTTACGGTATCATGGGGCGATATGAGCCGTATACTGAGAGCACTTGAGAGCTGTCTTATCATCCTGTTATCCTTCAGGCTTGCAGGATTACTGCAGATGATATTCAGGGACCGGATGACCTGGATCGACCCTCTGTCATTGTATGTTTCTCAGGGGGCTCTCATATGGGCAGTCATAGCAGTCCTTGCCATAGTATACGGAGTGTTGAGATATGCCGGTGATCACGGTATGGATAAAGGCAGGGAAAGCGTCAAAGTGATCCCCGGTATATACTGGACCATGATCCTGATCCTTGGCGCAGGGATGATCATATATATCGTCCTTAATACCACTGGAAGGCTTCCGGAGGCTCTTCGCAGTACAAACCGTTATCTTGTATTCGATCCCATGTGGGGGAATGTGAGAGGAGCCATCTGGCATGATGCCGCATGTTCATATATTGCCGAGATACGTAATGATCCCGTACATGCCCTGCTCGGAGTGGGAGCGGATCAGTTCTATCATGTGATACAGGACTATGTTCATGATCAGACAATTATGTGCGAACCCAATGTGGTCCTTACCAATGCCCATAACGAGATACTTACAGCCATCATAAACTATGGTCTTTTGGGTGGAGTGATCTACGCAGGGATCTTTGCAGGCAGCATAGTAAGATACATGAAGACAAAAAAAGAGTGCATATATTCAATATGCACACTTCTTTGCGTTACGGCATATGTAAGCCATAATGTATTCTGTTATCAGCAGTTCATAGCTACTACCTATATCTTTATCATCATGGGGATAGGAGAGCAGTATATAAGGAATAAGTACTCCAAAAATCCCTGATCACCTTATCTGCTTGGTATATCTTAATCCGTCGGGAGTTTTGCGGACATAGCGCTGCAGCTTTGACATGATCTCATCCTTACGCCGCTTATCCTGTCCGAAGGCATCCTCCACCTCTTTTGTGAGCATCCTTATATTGGTATCCTGGATGGTTATCATCCTTGCCATGTTCTGCATGATGTCCTTTATGTTGGAGTGGTTGTTCTGAATAAAATCATCAAATCCCTCCTCAGTAACCTCAAGTGCGGCAACATCCGTCAAGGCAACTACGGAATACAGCTCCGGAGATCCTGTGAGCAGTCCTACCTCGCCGCAGCATTTCTTTTCGGATATGATGCCCACAAGATACTCATCAGATTGTTTGTAATTCTTATATATGGCGGCTTTTCCGGACAACAGCTTATAGATGGTGCGGCTTATCTCACCCTCTGCAAGTATCAGCTCATCCTCTTTGAATTTTCTTATCTTTAATGCATTAGCCATGATCCAAGCTTTCCATGATCAGGTGTTTGAAGCCTCAAGCAGTTTATCCTTAAGCTGATCCTCTATACGTATAAGCTCCTGTTTAGCCTCGGCACGTTTTTCACGGCCGTCCTTCTGTATGGCCATAACCTCGTCTATGGTGGAAATGAGCTGCTCGTTGGTGTGACGAAGAGTCTCGATATCGACTATACCACGCTCACTTTCCCTGGCGGCCTCTATGGTTGCTGTCTTCAGTCTGTCCGCGTTCTTCATGAGGAGCTGATTGGTCATCTCGTTGACTTCGCGCTCGGCTCTGGCTGCCTGGGACGCATGCTCCACTCCTAAAGCGATCACCATCTGGTTTTTCCAAAGGGGGATGGTGTTAACGATGGTTGACTGGATCTTCTCAGCCATGACCGTATCCGAGCTTTGAACCATACGGATCTGAGGACCGGTCTGCATGGCAATGGTTCTTGTAAGCTCCAGATCGTGGAGTTTCTTCTCAAAGCGGTCGATCTGTGCAGCATAATCCTTGGCTGCCTGAGCATCGGTCTGAAGTCCTGACTCCTCCGCCTTTTTCTGCAGAGCAGGGAGTTCCTCGTTCCTTGCTTTCTCCAGACGCTTGTTGCCGGCTATGATATACATGGTAAGCTCGCGGAAATAATTAAGGTTCAGATCATACATGCGGTCCAAGAGCTCAACATCCTTCATGAGCTGTACCTGATGTCTTTCAAGCTCTGTGGTCACTGTATTCACATTAGCCTCGATACGGGTATACTTTGCCTTCATGGCTACCATTTTGTTGCTGCCTTTCTTAAATATGGCGGCAAGACCCTTTTCGTTCTCCTCCACATCAAAGTCCTTAAGCTGGGTAACAAGACTTGAGAGCATCTGTCCCACTTCTCCCATGTCTTTGGAACGTACATTATCAATGGCCTTCTCCGAGAAGTCTGCCATCTTTTTCTGTGTACCGACGCCATAGTTCAGTATCGCCTGGGAATTGGATATATCGATCTGCTCTACGAAGGCGTCTACCTGCTTCATCTCCTCGGGAGTGAGGGAGACATCCTTGGCCATTGCTTCCGTACGCTCCTTTACACTTACTACAGGAGCCGGTGCTTCGGGCGCAGTTATCGCCTGGGGTGCAACGGGTGTTTCGGGTGCAGCATCAAATGTAAGAGTAGGTGCACTCTGTTCCAGATCTTCAAATGTCGTTTCAGCCATGTCTTTATCCTCCTGATATTTGTCTGTTGATATTTCTATTTATTGGAATTTCATCTCTCCATCGGGGGTGAAGAGTGAATTATCGCTGTCTGCAAGACCGTCCTGAGCCATCATGGTCTTCATAACGGATATGTCAGTGGATATATCCATGGCCATATCACTGAACATACTGTCCAGAAGCTGCTCAAAGGCATCATTTATAGTATCCAGCGAGGATTCTATCTCATCCTTGGTCCTTCTGATATTGTCTCCCTGCACCGGCTGTCTGTCCAACTCCACATATGCGCTAAGGAGCTTGGTGGTGGTAGGGAGATAGTAGTCCATGAAGCGTCTTAAGTCTCCGGCGCTTGAAGGATCCTTTTCCACCTGTTCAAAGATCCTTCTCATGATCTCTTCGAGTCTGTACAGCTTGTCGGACATAACCTTGGTATCGGGGATCTCATCATTGATCTGACGCACATATACGATGGCTTTGTTACCGTCCTCGATGATGCGGGCCACATCGCTGTCCACCCGGCTGACATCCGGGGCGGGTTGTTCATTCTTGAGCATCTGTTCAGCCTCTCTTTGCATACGGCTGACCTCTGCGGTACGGTATTGCTCATAAGCCTTATCGGTGAGCATGACGGTGGTTTTATTCCTGTCCATCCGGGCACCACGAAGGAGGTTGATGTTCATCATCTTCTCGATATCCTTAGTCAGTTCCCTTGCGGAGATGCCAAGCTTCTCGGCAAGCTTCCTGATGCTGAAATACTCCGCATTTCCAACGGCTTCACCGTATTCATAGTAGCGGCCCACCAGCTTGCGAAGCTTTGTGCCGGAAAAGATGAAACCTAAAGAGATCAGAAAGATGGCGGTAAAGAAGATACCTACACCGAAGGAAGCCGCAAAGCCCATACTGGATAAAACGGATGCGGACGTCAGCATAGAAAGGGCGCCGGCAGTACTGAAGGCTGTCAGTGAACCCACCAGACCGAAAAAGCATCCTATGCCTCCTGCTACGATCTTGCCAAGCCCTGCAGTCTTCTTACGGGGGTTGCGCAGGAAGTAGCTGGTGGGGGTACTCTGTGTGTATCTTACCTGCTGTCTGTTATTATTATGTTTTGAAACATAAGATCCTGTGCGATGTTGTGTATCGGTCCGGTTTGAAGTCCGGTTCGAAGTATTGTTCGAGGTCCGGTTACCTGTCTCGTTCTGAGTCTTTGTCTGGGACGAAGTGGCGGCAAACTGAGAAGCGGCAAAGGCTACGCGCTCCTTTGTGCGCTCGCCGAGGCCCTCGAAATCCCCGCTTTCCACGGATCTGGATACATCATTCAGGATGCTGTTACCGACATTCAAAAGATCGTTGACATTCATGAGCGATATTTTAGCACAAAAGCCTGTCAACAACAATAATTCGCGGATCCGATACATGACGCCGATACATGACGCCCGATACTTGATGATCCGGGTATGATACCACAATATAGAGTGCTTTGATTGACAAAAATGATAGATTATATCAGAATACTTTTTGTTAATCATAAGATCATAAAGAAGGAGAAATAATATGATCACAGATAATCTGGAGGAGATCAGACAAAGAGCGCTTAAGTCCATAGCCGAAGCGAAGGGATTGGATTCTTTGAATGATGTGAGAGTCGCCTTTACGGGAAAAAAGGGCGAGCTTACGGAAGTGCTGAAGGGCATGAAGGACGTGGCCAAAGAGGAGCGGCCCAAGGTAGGAGCGCTTGTCAATGAGACAAGGGATGCCATTGAAAGGGCTATAAACGAGGCAAGGGAAAAGCTTGAGGAGCAGGCTCTTGTCGCAAGACTTGCCAAAGAAAAGATAGATGTTACTCTCCCTGCAAAGAAGCAGGAGATCGGCCACAGGCATCCTAATGCCATAGCCCTTAGAGAACTTGAGGATATATTCATAGGTATGGGTTATGAAGTGGTGGAAGGACCTGAGGTAGAGAAGGATTATTACAACTTCGAAGCACTCAATATCCCTGCGGATCACCCGGCGAAGGATGAGCAGGATACCTTCTATATTAACGGCGAGATGCTGCTGCGCACACAGACCTCGGGAACTCAGATACATGAGATGGAGAAGGGAAAGCTTCCCATTAAGATGATATCCCCCGGACGCGTGTTCAGGGCAGACGAGGTAGATGCCACACACTCCCCCTCATTCCATCAGATAGAAGGACTTGTGATAGATAAGGAGGTTTCCTTTGCAGACCTTAAAGGAACCTTGGAAACCTTTGCAAAAAAGCTTTTCGGAGATGACACAAAGGTCAAGTTCAGACCTCATCATTTCCCTTTCACCGAACCCTCGGCAGAGATGGATGTATCCTGCTTTAAGTGTAAAGGAGCAGGATGCAGATTCTGTAAGGGCGAAGGCTGGATCGAGATCTTAGGCTGCGGTATGGTCCACCCTCACGTACTTGAGATGTGCAACATCGACCCTCTGAAGTATAAAGGCTTTGCCTTCGGCATAGGGTTGGAGCGTATAGCTCTTTTGAAATATGAGATAGATGACATGAGGCTGCTCTATGAAAACGATATCCGTTTCTTAAGGCAGTTCTGAGATATAACTAAGTATAAGGAGTCAGAAGATGATAACACCGCTTTGCTGGATCAAGGATTTCGTACCGGATCTTAACTGTGAGGCATCCGAATTCGTGGATGCCATGACCATGTCCGGTACAAAGTGCGAAGGATATAAGAGACTTGATAAGAATTTAAAGAATATCGTAGTTGCCAGGATAGAAAGCATAGAGCCCCATCCCGATGCCGACAAGCTCATAGTGTGCCAGGTGGATATCGGAGGAGAGACTGTACAGATAGTGACCGGAGCAAGTAATGTGAAGGTCGGTGATCTGGTTCCTGCCGTGCTTGACGGAGGCATGGTGGCCGGCGGACATGACGGCGGCCCTCTTCCCGAGGAAGGCATAAAGATAAAGGCAGGAAAGCTCAGGGGCGTTGAATCCAAAGGAATGATGTGTGCCATAGAAGAGCTCGGATCATCAAGGGACGTATTCCCGGATGCACCGGAGGACGGCATATATATCTTCTCCAAGGACAGTGATGTCAAGCCCGGAGATGATGCCATAGCAGCCCTGGGACTGGATGATACGGTATTTGATTACGAGATCACCTCCAACAGGGTTGACTGTTATTCCATAATGGGTGTGGCAAGGGAAGCTGCAGCTACCTTTGATATAAAGTTCAACTATCCCAAGGTCATGGAGACGGGTAATAACGAAAAGGCATCTGACTATATAGACGTATCCATAGAGGATAAGGACCTTTGCACCAGATATGTTGCAAGAGTGGTAAAGAATATCAGGATCGGTGATTCACCGGAGTGGATGAAAAAGCGCTTAAGGAGTGCCGGTATCAGACCCATCAACAATCTGGTGGATATCACCAATTTCGTCATGCTTGAGTACGGACAGCCTATGCATGCTTATGATCTTAAGACCATAGCGGGGAATAAGATCGTAGTCAAAAGGGCCAAGGACGGAGACGAATTCACTACCCTTGACGGAGTGGTAAGGAAGCTTGACAGTGAGGTGCTTACCATATGTGACGGTGAGAAGGCCGTTGGCATAGCAGGAGTCATGGGAGGAGAGAATTCCATGATAACCGATGATGTGAAGGACGTTCTTTTTGAAGCGGCCACATTTAACGGAGCAAATATAAGAAAGACCTCCAGAAGGGTGGGCCTTAGGACGGATGCTTCCGCAATATTCGAAAAGGGACTGGATGAGAACAATGCCTATGCCGCCATGGAGAGGGCCTGCTCACTCATCGAGGAACTCGGTATAGGAGAAGTGGTCGGAGGCAGAGTCGATGTGCATGACGAGCTTCCGAAAGAGAAGCACATACCCTTTGAACCGGAAAGGATCAACGAGTACCTTGGCACGGATATATCCAAAGAGCAGATGCTTCAGTATTTCTCACGCATAGAGGTAAAGTATGATGAAGCCTCAGGGGAACTTATAATCCCTACCTTCAGACAGGATCTTCTGGGATTTGCGGATTCATCGGAGGAGGTAGCAAGGTTCTACGGATATGATAAGATCCCTACCACACTTCCCAAGGATTCCGCTCAGATAGGCGGTCTGCCCTTTAAGATGAAAGTGGAGGAGCTGGCATCGGATGTAGCCACGTCCTTCGGATTCTCTCAGGGATACTGCTATTCCTTTGAGAGTCCTCAGGTATTCGATAAGCTGCGTCTTGCAAAGGATGCCAAAGAGAGAGCGGCTATAACCATATCAAATCCTCTTGGCGTGGATTTTTCCATCATGAGGACCATCCCCCTGAACGGGATACTTACCTCCTTATCCGTCAACTTCAACAGGAGAAATGAAAACGTAAGGCTCTTCGAGCTTGCAAATATCTACATACCTAAAACGGACCTTCCCATAACCGATTATCCCGATGAGAGGATGCAGTTCGTTTTGGGATCCTACGGAGATATGGATTTCTATGACATGAAGGGTGTTGTGGAGGAGTTTATTTATAAGGCAGGACTGAAGAATCGCGTGAAATATGAGGTATCCGACAGACCTTACCTGCATCCCGGAAGACAGGCTGATATCTGCTATGACGGTACAGTCATAGGCTATATGGGAGAGGTCCATCCTCTTACAGCCAAGGCTTATGACATGGCCAAGGCCAGAGTATATGTGGCAGTTATAGATATGCCCATGATCGTGGAGAGGGCTTCCTTTGAGCCGAGATACAAGGGACTTGCCAAGTATCCTTCCGTATCAAGGGATCTGTCCATGGTGGTGCCGAAGAGTGTCATGGCTCAGGATATAGATGATATCATAGTGCAAAGAGGCGGCAGGATCCTTGAGGACTACAGGCTCTTTGATATATATGAGGGTGAGCAGATCGAGGAAGGCTTCAAGAGCATGGCTTACACCGTCACCTTCCGTGACAGTGAGAAGACCCTGTCGGATGATGATATAGGAAGTGTCATGAAGAAGATACTTAACGGTCTTAAAAGTCTGGGGATAGAGCTCAGATCATGAGTGAGCGGCTGTTAAAGTCCGATTTCTACTATGAGCTTCCGGAAGAGCTCATAGCTCAGGATCCTCTCCTGAAGAGAGATACATCAAGGCTCATGTTCCTTAACAAGGACACGGGAGAGATCGAACACGGGATCTTCAGCGATGTTATCGATCACATAGATCCCGCTGACGTGCTGGTGCTTAACGATACCAAGGTCATCCCCGCAAGGCTTCTGGGAGTCAAGGAGGATACAGGTGCTGCCTGCGAGATCCTGTTGTTGAGGAATAAGGGCAATGACATCTGGGAGAGTCTGGTGAAGCCCGGAAAGAAGCTAAGATGCGGCGCCACGGTGATCTTCGGAGACGGGAGGCTTAAGGCCTTCATAGAGGAGGTTCTTCCCGATGGCAACAGACTTGTAAGGTTTGAATATGAGGGTATCTGGGAGGAGGTTCTTGATTCTCTGGGAGAGATGCCCCTTCCGCCTTATATCAAGCATAAGCTTTTGGACAGGGATATGTACCAGACAGTATATGCCAGATATGAGGGATCGGCGGCGGCGCCTACTGCCGGCCTGCATTTCACCACCAAGCTGCTCCGTGCCATAGAGGATAAGGGAGCAAGACTTGCATATGTGACATTGCATGTGGGACTCGGTACCTTCAGACCGGTAAAGGAAGACAATATCCTGGAGCATCATATGCATACGGAATGGTATGAGGTGAAGCAGGAGACGGCGGATATCATAAACAGCGTCCATGCATCCGGCAAGGGAAGAGTCATATGCGTGGGCACAACCTCGGTTAGGACCATAGAGTCCTGCGCAGATGATTCGCATCTTGTGGTGCCCGGCTGTGGAGAGACTGATATATTCATTTATCCCGGATACAGGTTTAAAGTATGTGATTCTTTAATTACTAACTTTCATTTACCTGAATCAACCCTTATAATGTTGGTAGCGGCACTGGGGGGATATGATAATGTGATGAAGGCATACAAGACTGCAGTTGCCGATAAATACAGGTTTTTCAGTTTTGGCGATGCCATGATGCTGGAATAAGAGGGGGGTATAGATATGGCTGATATGGACAGAAGAAAAGACAAGAGGCATGATCTTTCGGTGACGGTGACCCTTTCAAAGGTTGGCGAGAACGAGAAGATCCCGGTTGAGGTTCTTGATGTATCCAGGACCGGCATAGGCATCTACAGTCCGAGGGAACTGGATAACGGTGCGGTTTATCAGGCCGACCTTACCATATGGACAGGTGATACCATACATGCTTTCATAAACCTTGTCAGGGTACAGCAGAAGGAGGAAGGCTCGGTATACGGAGGTATATTCATAGGCATGCCGGAATCCGACTGGTCAAGGATCAGAGTATATGAAACCTATGTGGAAATGGGTTCTGATGTATATAAAGAGGAATGATCGCGACAGTGTTCAGATAAATCATAATAATCAGGGGGTGTATTGATGAAGGTTGGTATCATCGGTCTTGGTCTAATCGGAGGTTCCATTGCAAAAGCCATCAGGGAGAAGCATTCTGATGCAGTAATAGTTGTTTACAACAGATCGGCGGATCCGTTAAAAAAGGCTCTTAAGGACGGCATTGCCAATCAGGTCACCATGGAGTGTGATGAGGAGTTCAAGGACTGCGATTTTATTTTCCTTTGCACACCGGTACAGACGAATATAACATTTCTTGATAAATTAGCTCCGTTTCTTTCTGAAAAAACGATCCTTACGGATGTGGGATCAACAAAGGTCAATATCCACGAAGCGGTGGATAAGATCGTCCCCGATGCCTGCTTTATCGGAGGACATCCCATGGCGGGTAAGGAGAAGTCCTCATATGATAATTCATCCGCAAAGCTTTTATCCGGGGCTTATTATTTCCTCACTCCCTCGGACAATGCAAGTGACGAGGATACAGACAGGCTCAAGGAGCTGATCCGCTCCATGGGATGCACTCCCAAGATCGTTGAGCCGGAAAACCACGACTTCATAGTCGGAGCCATATCCCATATACCGCATCTTGCGGCATACACTCTCGTGAAGCTGGTGAAGGATGAGGATTCTTCCGAGGAGATCATGAGGGAGACCTGCGCGGGAGGCTTCAAGGATATAACGAGAGTAGCATCCTCCGATCCCACCATGTGGGAGGAGATCTGCATGGCGAACAAGGATAATCTCATCTCGCTTTTGGATAAATATATCGATGACCTGGAAGAGGTTCGGGATGCTCTGGTCAAGGGCGATAACGAGGGACTTCATAACTTTTTCGCTGATATAAAAGAGTACAGGAAATCCATAGTCGGATAGATCCATGATCATAGAGAGAAGAAATGCCATCAGGGGAGAGATCACGGTCCCCGGAGACAAATCCATATCCCACAGAGCGATAATGCTTGGATCTGTCTGTGAAGGAACATCCAGGATAGAGGGTTTCCTTAACGGGGCTGATTGTATTTCCACCATGAACTGTTTCAGGGAAATGGGAGTTGATATAGAGTACGACGGGGAAACCTCTGTCGTTGTGCATGGCGTGGGACTGCACGGGCTGAAAAAGCCTGATGCAGTCCTTTATTGCGGTAATTCCGGTACAACCACAAGGATAATGTCGGGACTGCTCTGCGGGGCCGGGATCGACTGTATCATAGACGGAGATGAGTCCATACGACGTCGTCCCATGAAGAGGATCATAACTCCGCTTTCCATGATGGGAGCAGATATCACGTCGGAAAGGGATAACGGATGTGCACCCCTTCGCATAGGTACAACGAAGCTTCATGGCATATGCTATGACTCCCCCGTAGCATCCGCTCAGGTGAAGTCGTCGATCCTGATGGCGGCTCTCTATGCAGACTCCGAAACATCGGTCAGCGAGCCTGCTCTTTCAAGAGATCATACGGAACGTATGCTTATGGCCATGGGAGCCGATATCGAAGCCAAAGGCAAGACCGTAAGGCTTGATCCGGGCAATACACTTTATGCTCAGGACATCACTGTCCCGGGAGACATATCATCTGCAGCATATTTCATGGGGGCCGCCCTTATAATCCCCGGATCCGATATCCTGATCAGAAATGTGGGGATAAATCCCACGAGGTCCGGTATCATAGATGTCTTTAAGGACATGGGCGGTAAGATAGAGCTCCTTGATAAAAGGGTGCGTAACAAAGAAGAGATAGCTGATATCAGAGTCAGATACAGTGAGCTTAAGGGCACCGAGATAGGAGGGGATGTGATCCCCACTTTGATAGACGAGCTGCCTCTTATAGCGGTTGTAGCTTCCAGAGCGAAGGGCAGGACGGTAATAAAGGATGCTTCGGAGCTCAAGGTAAAGGAATCCGACAGGATAGCTCTGGTAGCAGGAAACCTTCGGGCCATGGGAGGAGATATCATCCCTGCGGATGACGGGTTCATCATTAATTCAACAGGGGATGATCCCGGAGAGCTTCGCGGAGCGGTGATAGATGATGCAAAAGATCACAGGATCGCCATGTCATTTACCGTGGCTGGTTTGGCAGCCCGTGGTGAGACAGTGATAGAGA
This sequence comes from uncultured Lachnospiraceae bacterium, assembly GCA_946616305.1. GTDB lineage: Bacteria > Bacillota > Clostridia > Lachnospirales > Lachnospiraceae > NK4A144. Next base: position 21,118 of record CAMOIV010000025.1, read on the forward strand.
ACCCGGATTGCGTATCCATATCCTATCCGGGATTCTTCAGGGATATCATGGAGTTGTAAGTATTTATTCAATAAAGGTATGACAATATGATCAGATTAAACAACAAGGACCTGTGCGAAAACTGTTTCTCCGAGATATCATCGGAGCCATGTCCCCACTGCGGATTCAACAAGGAATCCTATAGAAGGGAGCCGGTCACACTTCCTCTGGGGAGTGTATTGAATCAGCGCTATATGATAGGCGGCGTTATAGGCAAGGGCGGCTTCGGCATAACCTATTTAGGCTTTGACCTGAAGCTGGATGCACGTATAGCCGTTAAGGAATACTATCCCATGGGACTTGCCATGAGAGCAACGGGCAATACGCTTGTCACCGTGACGAATCAGGAAGCAGGAGAGTCCTTCAGACAGGGAGCGGAGAAGTTCTACAATGAGGCGAAAATGGTTGCCAAGTTCAACGGCAATCCTAATATCGTAAGCGTCCATGACTTTTTCTACGAGAATGATACCGTATACTTTATCATGGGCTATCTCCAGGGGCAGACTCTTAAATCCTATCTTAAGAAAAAGAAGATAACGGAAGGTCAGGCAGTGAACGTCATGCGGCAGATATCCAATGCGCTGCTTGCTTCTCATGCTCTGAATATCCTGCATCGTGACATATCCCCTGATAATATAATGCTCTGTGATGATAAGACCATAAGACTTCTGGACTTCGGCGCAGCAAGGCAGGTGATGGCTGAGCAGTCTCAGAGCTTTTCGGTCATTCTGAAGCAGGGTTATGCACCCCTGGAGCAGTATCAGAAAAAAGGCAAGCAGGGACCATGGACCGATATCTATGCACTGGGGGCCACCATATACAGTGCCCTGACGGGAGACATGTTAAACGATCCCATGTCAAGACTTGAGGATGACTCCGAATATGAGTCGAATAAGTACGGCATCACGGCATCCCTTTGGAACATAATCAAAAAGTGTACAGAGCTCAAGACCACAGACAGATATCAGGATATAAAGGATCTCATGGCAGATCTTGAGAATACGGGAATAACTGAGGAGCTCTTTACCGATCTGGATGATGATATCAAGGATGTGCTCTCAAACGAGCCCATAAGCACAAGTACGGGGCTGTCGGGAAGCCCTGTCCCTAACTACGCCCCGGCTGCTGATCCCAATGCTACGGTATACCTGGGAGAGGAGGCAGGAGGCGGTGAAGATGGCACAGTGAAAATGTCACTTAACCCTGCTGCAACATCATCTGTCGGGACTGTGGCATCTCAGGGAGCGGCTCCGGTCACGGGTATGCCCCAGGGGGTACAGCAGATAGTACCGAACACTCCCATGCAGGGCCCCGGACAGGCATCAAGACAGATGCCCAATGCACCTTATCAGGGCGGCTCGTCACAGGTTCCTCCCGGAGGAGGTGCAGCATCAAACGGCAGTTCAGGCAGTGGCACTCCTCAAGGGAAGAAGGGCATGCACCCTGCTCTTATCGCAATACTCGCCATATTGGGATTTGTATTTGTATGCTTTGTGTTATTGACCATCTATGGCATATACTCCTTGAACAAAGAAGAAGAGTCAGAAGCTGCTGCCACGGAAGCAGCCACCGAGGCAGTTTCCGAAAGCGAGGAGGCATCCGATGAATATGAGGATACATCGGAGAGTGATGATATGGCTTCGGATGCAGAGGCGGAAGTGGAAGAGGAGACCGGAGAAG
>CAMOIV010000026.1 GCA_946616305.1 uncultured Lachnospiraceae bacterium
TTTATGCAATAACAGTGACTGCGTACCGGATCCATCCGGTACGCAGTTTTTTATTTGTGATATTTAGTTTGTATCCGATGCTAAAATATGTTATTATCTTCATACTCACACTACAGATACGTTCATTTTTGCATATAAAGAGGAGAAGATCATGGATGGATTGGATGCGGAGCAGCAGGCATTGCTTGCCAGCATAATGGGGAATTCTTCCCAGGCCCAGGCCTTTAACCCTATTATACCTACATCGGCTCCTGCACAGACTGCCGCTCCTGCGGCTTCGGTTCCCTTTACCCCTCCTGCGGGAGATGCTAACAGGGTTCTTACGCAGGCAGAGATAGATGCATTATTTGCATCAATGACATAATTTGTTCTTGACAAGAGATTAATATTTGATAAAATATAGTTGTACCAAATATTAATCTTTTTGGATGAGGTGTACGCATGAGTAGATATGACATTGCGATAATTGGCTCCGGACCTGCCGGAGTATCTGCTGCACTTACGGCGAAGAACAGAAACAAGAGTATTCTATTCATAGGAAAGAGAGACCTTTCAAATAAGGTATCCAAATCTCACAGGATCTTAAACTACCCCGGGATACCGGACGTTACGGGGGCAGATCTTATCAAGGCCATGCAGGATCATTTGGACAGCATGGGCATAGTCCTGACAGAAGACCAGGTTACAAATGTATATGCCATGGGAGACTATTTCGCTTTGCAGTGCGCAAAGGGGATGTATGAAGCCTCCTCTGTGATCATCGCCACAGGCGTGATGCCCGGCAAGCTCCTGAAGGGAGAAGAAGAGAATCTGGGAAGGGGCGTAAGCTACTGTGCGACCTGTGACGCTCCCTTATATAAGGGCAAGGAGACTACGATCTTGGGCTATTCTCCTAAGGAGGAGGACGAAGCCGCATTCTTAGCCGAGGTTGCATCCAAGGTTTATTATGTTCCTGTATATCAGGATGAGGTAGGGCTTAAGGATCCGAAGATCGAAGTGATACACGGAGTACCTAAGGAGATAAGGAGAGAAGATAAAAGGTCAACCCTCGTACTTAATGACAGGGAGATCGAGTCCGATGTGGTATTTGTCTTAAGGGATGCGGTATCTCCCGGACAGCTTGTTCCCGGACTTGAAACTGAGGGCGCGCATATAGTGACACAGCGTGATATGTCCACCAGCATAAAGGGACTTTTTGCGGCAGGGGATATTGCCGGCACGCCGTATCAGGATGCCAAGGCAGTGGGCGAAGGATGTGTGGCTGCACTGTCGGCAGTAAGCTATCTGACAGAGCTTTCAAAGCAAGGATCGTAAATACTGATTTCCCAATGAAAAGGAGGATAGGAATATGGTTAACGTTATAGGTTCAGACAAATGGGCAGAGGTAGAGGCAAGTGATGTGGCAGTTGTTGATTTCAATGCTACCTGGTGCGGGCCTTGCAAGATGATGGCTCCGGTGCTGGAGGAGCTTTCCGGTGAATATGAGGGAAAGGTGAGTTTTTACGCCATAGATGTTGACGAAAATCCCGATCTTGCAGAGAAGTTCTCGGTAATGAGCATACCGAATCTGGTACTGCTTAATAAGGGAGAACTGAAGGACCGATCCATAGGCTTTGTACCTAAGGATTCCCTGAAGGGGTGGATAGATAATAACCTTTAAGGAGCAGAGGTATCTTCTTTCAGAGAATATCTGCCAAGCTTGACTTTAAGTATGCGACGGAGCGAATCATTGATCCGCTCCTCGTCTATTTCCTCCCCGGAGGATGCGGCAGACAGCACCTGATTATATGCTTCATGAAAATCAGCCGGCATGAGGATGACATCCGCGCCGGCTTTTATTGCGCTTACAGCAGCTTTGCCGGAATCCGGATAAAGGTCGGTGATGGCCTTCATGGAGAAGGAATCGGTTATGATGACACCGTCAAAACCCAGCTGCTCTCTGAGGATAGTAGTGAGCATATACGGCGAGAGGCTCGTGGGAAGCTCGCTGTCGGTTATCTCTTTGCATGAGATATGGGATGCCATTATAACGGGCATACCCATATTTATGGCCCGTATAAAGGGCAGCAGATCGGATGAGGCAAGTTCATCGTAGGACTTTTCCAGTACCACGCTCTCTTCATGAGTGTCCCCGCCTGTGCTTCCATGACCGGGAAAGTGCTTGAAACAGGGTGTGACACCTTCCTCCATCAGACCTTTGGCAAATTCCACGCTGCAGGAGCCCACCTTTTCGGGATCGGACCCGAAAGAACGGTCTCCTATCACGGTATTGTCCTTATTTGTAAGAACATCGGCAACCGGGGCCATGTCCAGATTAAAGCCCAGATCATGGAGATAGGATCCTATTGTGCTTCCTGCTTCGTGTGCGGCATTTTCATCCTTGATATCTGCCATGGGACCTACATCCTTAACGCCAAAGGCGCTGTTTGATGCTATCCTTGTGACTGAACCGCCCTCCTCATCCACGGCAAGGAAGGGCTCAATGGAGCAGAACTCCTTAATATAACTACTGGTATTTGAAAGCATCTCCCTGGTCTGGTCGGGATCTTCGAAATTGGCAGCAGAATATATGATTCCGCCTACAGGATATTCCGACAAAGCATCCTTTGTCTGATTTCCGGCCTGGGTTACCACGTCCACTCCGGTAATACTCTCCGGAGTGACTATGAAAAGCTGGGCAACCTTCTCCTCAAGGGCCATGCTGTCTATTATGGATTCTATCTCGGCATCGTACTCCGCATTATTCTCGGATACTTCATTTTCAGATACTTCATTTTCCGAAACCTCTTCATCGGATACTTCGTTTTCGGAAAGAACGGAAACATCCACATCGGCATAATTATCACTGATCTCATCCTTAGAGGCTACTACGGCCCAGGAATCATCCGCCTCGGATACGGGCTCTGAAGCCTCTGTGGTCTCTTCCGAAGCTTCTTCACTATCCTTTGCCCTGAACAGGCCGGTGTTGTTAACAAGATAACTTGCACCTGCCACTATGCCAAAGCCGGCGGCAGTTAGAATTATGAGCGTTATTATTGTCGCGATTATTCTTTTTTGTACGTTTCTCTTGTGTCTGTTACTCATAGATCGTATCTTCTATATACATAATATAAATATCAATGTTTTATGGCATTGCAGGCATATTATGTGGTACAATTCAAATCGTTAGTTACCATTCGCTAAAACAAGCCATTTAGGGACATTTTTATATCATTACACGAGATATTGTATATAAAAGTTTCAAAATGTCAATATCTTGGAGATAAATAGTATAAAAGAGCGATCCGACAGGCTTTGGGATGGGAGGAGTGTTATGAGGACAGGACACGGATACGATGTGCACAGACTGGTATCCGACAGGAAGCTTATCATAGGAGGAGTTGACATCCCTTATGAAAAGGGGCTTTTGGGTCATTCCGATGCGGACGTGCTGTTACATGCCGTGATGGATGCTCTTTTGGGTGCCGCAGCCCTGGGAGACATAGGCAGGCATTTCCCTGACAGTGATGAAAGATATAAGGATGCAGACAGTATGAAGCTGCTTTTACAGGTAGGTCGGATGCTGTCTGAGGCAGGCTATGTGGTAGAGAACATAGATGCTACCATAATAGCCCAGGCTCCGAAGATGAGACCATACATAGAAGATATGAGGCAGAACATAGCCGATACCCTCGGGATAGACTTGGGATGCGTCAACGTGAAGGCTACCACAGAAGAGCATCTTGGTTTCACCGGGAGCGGTGAGGGCATAGCGGCCCATGCGGTATGTCTTCTGGGATCAAAAGACATTGGAACGGAACAAACAGGCGAGAGTGTAAAATAAAGCAAGGAGCATTAAAATGTCGGAGAAAACAAGAGATACTTTCGGATCACGGATAGGATTCATACTTGTCAGTGCAGGATGCGCCATAGGTATAGGAAATGTCTGGAAATTTCCATATGTTACCGGTGCCAACGGGGGAGCGGTGTTTGTACTTTTCTATCTGCTGTTTTTGATCCTCATGGGAATACCGGTGATGACTATGGAATTTGCCGTCGGGCGCGCCAGCAGAGAGAGTGCCATGGGAGGCTTCAGAGCCCTTGAAAAAAAAGGCAGTAAATGGCATCTGTTCGGCTGGGCCTGTATGGCAGGCTGTTATCTGCTTATGATGTATTACACCACCGTATCAGGGTGGATGCTGTCCTATTTTTACAAATTTGCCATTGGAACCTTCGACACTGTATCTAAAGACGGCGTTGTTGATGTATTCACAGGCATGCTCGCCAATCCTCTTGAGATGGGGATATTTATGGTGATAACCGTGGCAGGAGGCTTTGCGGTACTTAGTTTCGGAGTGAGACAGGGGCTTGAGAGAGTGACCAAGGTTATGATGATAGGGCTTCTGTGCCTTATAGTCATACTGGCGATACACAGCATCGCTCTGCCGGGAGGCGGAGAGGGCATCAGATTCTATCTTTATCCTGATTGGGAGAAGGCTAAGAGCGCGGGCTTAAGCAATGTGATCGCAGCTGCCATGAACCAGGCCTTCTTCACATTAAGTCTGGGTGTCGGTGCTTTGGAGATCTTCGGAAGCTATATGCCAAAGGATCATACTCTTACGGGCGAGGCTGTAAGGATATGCATCCTTGATACCTTTGTTGCACTGATAGCAGGATTTATCATCTTTCCTGCCTGTTTCAGCTACGGAGTGGAGCCTGATCAGGGACCCTCCCTCATATTTATAACACTGCCTACCGTATTTATGGATATGAAGGCGGGCAGACTATGGGGAACCCTGTTCTTCGTGTTCATGACCTTTGCCAGCTTCTCCACTGTCACGGCGGTATTTGAGAATCTCATAGCCTGTCTGTGTGACAATCTGGGATGGAGCAGAAAGAAGTCGGTGATGTTCAATCTCATCTTCATCACTGTGGCCAGCATACCCTGTGTTTTAGGCTATAATGTGTGGCAGGATCTGCATATTATAGGGGGCAGGGATGTACTGGATTCGGAGGACTTCATAGTGAGTAATCTGCTCCTGCCCATAGGATCCTTGGTATTTTTGCTGTTCTGTGCCACTAAGGCCGGATGGGGCTTTGATAAGTATCTGGAGGAAGTAAATACGGGAAGCGGTATGAAGATGTCCGCCAAACTCAAGCCGTATCTGCAGTTTGTACTTCCCGTACTGATCCTGATAGTCCTCATAGGCGGCCTGATACCGTAAGCCCGACGTATCGTATGGGTGTGTATACTGACAATAATACGTGAAAGTGTTAACATATACGGATATGATCACACCAAAATATGTTAAAGAACAGATAAAGGTAATAAGGGCACATGATCCTGCCATGCACAGTGACTGGGAGGTATTTCTCTATCCCAGCTTTTGGGCTGTCTATTATTACCGGAAGGCTCACAGGGAATATCTTAAGGGACATTATTTCAGAGCCAGGCTCATATCCCAAAAGGCTGCCAGAAAGACCGGCATCGAGATACATCCCGGAGCAAAGATAGGAGAGAATTTTTTTATTGACCACGGCACTGGTGTGATCATCGGAGAGACTACCGAGATAGGTGATAATGTACTTCTTTATCAGGGGGTCACTCTCGGCGGTACAGGCAAGGAGAAGGGTAAGCGACATCCTACCATAGGGGATAATGTGATGATAAGCGCCGGAGCAAAGGTGCTTGGATCCTTTAAGGTCGGGAATAACGTAAAGGTGGGAGCGGGCTCTGTGGTACTTGAGTCCATACCCGACGGCTGTACCGTTGTAGGCGTTCCGGGCCGGATAATCAAGAGGGATAACGGCGAGATCCCCTCGGAGAAGATAGACCAGACCGATCTGCCGAATCCCGTACAGGAGGATATAGATCAGCTTAAAAGGTCTAATGCGGAGCTCACCAATCACCTCCTTACACTGGAGGAAGAGATCAGAGCACTTAAGGTACAGTTAAAGAAGAATGATGAAAAGCAGAACGGATAACGAAGAGAGAAAGATATGAAGATCTATAACACACTGACCAGAAAACTTGAGGAATTTGTTCCCATAACACCGGGGAAGGTAACCATGTATGTGTGCGGCCCCACGGTATATAACCTTATACATATAGGTAATGCCCGCCCCATGATAGTTTTTGATACCTTCAGAAGGTACATGACATATCGGGGATATGAGGTTTCATATGTATCCAACTTTACCGATGTGGATGACAAGATAATAAAGGCAGCAGCCGAAGAAGGGGTATCCGCACAGGAGATATCCGAAAGATATATTGAAGAGTGCAAGAAGGACATGAAAGGGCTCAATGTACTTCCCGCCACCGTACATCCAAAGGCTACGGAGGAGATCCCTTCCATGATAGATATGATAAAGACCCTTGAGGACAAGGGTTATGCATATAGAGCTTCAGATGGGACCGTGTATTACCGTACCAGGAAATTCCGGGACTACGGTAAGCTTTCCGGCAAGAATCTGGATGAACTGGAGTCGGGACACAGATCCGAAGGCCATGAGCTTAAGGTATCGGGTACCGAGGACAGGGAGGACGATTTTGATTTCGTCCTCTGGAAACCCAAGAAGGAAGGAGAGCCATATTGGGAGTCTCCCTGGTGCGAGGGCAGACCCGGATGGCATATCGAGTGCTCATGCATGTCAAAAAGGTATCTGGGAGATACCATAGATATACATGCCGGAGGTGAGGATCTCATCTTCCCTCACCATGAGAATGAGATAGCCCAGTCAGAGGCCGCAAACGGGGTTCCCTTTGCCCATTACTGGATGCATAACGGATTCCTTAACATAGACAATCAGAAGATGAGCAAATCCCTGGGGAATTTCTTTACGGTACGTGACATCGCCGCAAGGTATGATCTGCAGGTGCTGAGATTCTTCATGCTTTCCGCGCAATACAGGTCGCCCCTTAATTTCTCCGATGCTCTGATGGAGTCGGCAAAAGCAGGCCTTGACAGGATAAAAAATGCTGTATCCAATCTGGAGGACCTTAAGGAAAAGGGACTGGGATCAGGGATGACAGAGGATGAGAGCAAGGGAGCGGAAGAGCTTAAAAGACACAGGGACAGGTTCAATGAGGCCATGGATAACGACCTGAATACTGCCGATGCTGTCTCCGTTATATTTGACATAGTCAAGCTTGCCAACTCTACCACCAGAGAAGGGGCATCAAAGGAATATGCAGCATGTCTTCTGGATGTCATACTCGAGCTTGGGGATGTGCTGGGACTGATACTTGTATCCCATGAGGATGTGCTTGATGAGGAGATAGAGAAGCTCATCGAGGAAAGGAGCATGGCCAAGAAGGATAAGGATTTTGCAAAAGCCGACGCCATCAGGGACAAGCTTCTTGGAATGGGCATACAGCTTAAGGATACCAGAGAGGGAGTAAAGTGGAGCAGGATCTGAGGAAGTATTCCCCTGTCTGCCTTGCCTTTCTCGGGGACGGTGTCTATGGATTGTATGTAAGAGCCGCTCTTGTGGGTGAGGGAAATGCCAGAGCAAAGGAACTGCATAAAAGAGCAAGCAGCATAGTGAGTGCAAGGGCTCAGGCCAGAGCCATGGAGGCTATAGAGGATATCCTTGACGAAGAGGAGGCCGATATACTGAGGCGGGGTGTGAATGCCAGAGTGAACCATCAGGCCAAAAATGCCACCGCCGGTGATTATCACAAGGCTACAGGGCTTGAAGCTCTCTTCGGTTATCTGTATCTTGCAGGAAGAGAAGACAGGATAAAGGAACTTGTGAACATATGTATAGAATGCCCCGATGATAAGGAAAATGAAGGATCGGACTGATGGACGGACGAGAAGATAAGGATCTTTCGGAAAAAACATATATAGAGGGACGAAATGAGGTCATAGAAGCCTTCAGGTCAGGCAGGACCATTGACCGGCTGTACATGCTGGACGGATCTCATGACGGAAAGCTTGATACCATACGCAGAGAGGCAAAAAAGGCCGGTCTGCGTATTGATTTTGTTGACAGGAAGCGTCTTGATGATATGAGTGAGACCGGAAATCATCAGGGAGTGATAGCCAAGGCTTCGGTATACGGATATGCACAGATCGAGGACATACTGAAGGCTGCACACGAAAAGAATGAGGATCCTTTCATAATACTTCTGGACGGAGTAGAGGATCCCCACAATCTGGGAGCCATCATAAGGACAGCCAATGTCTGCGGGGCTCATGGAGTTATCATCCCCAAGGACAGAGCCGTGGGACTGACTGCCTCCTGCCAAAGGACATCCGCCGGAGCAGTGAATTATACACCTGTAGTCAGAGTGACCAATCTCTCAAGGACCATAGAGGACCTGAAAAAGGAGGGCTTATGGTTCGCGGCTGCCGACATGGACGGAGAGCTGATGTATGACCAGAACCTTAGGGGGCCCATAGGGCTTGTATTCGGCGCGGAAGGAAAGGGTGTGTCTCCTCTTGTTAAAAAGAAATGCGATCTCATCACCCGTATACCCATGAAGGGAGAGATAGAGTCTCTTAACGTATCGGTGGCATGCGGCGTGCTCTCATACGAAGTTCTAAGGCAGAGAATGGGATAAACGGTTTTTTCATATTGTAAAGAAGATGTGGGAGTGGTATATTAGCAGGCATGGACGGAAAAGGTGAAAAGACGTCTTTTATGATGAAGGTTGCAACCTTCATCGTTGACAGAAGGAATCTGTTTTTCTTACTATTTGCAATTGCGGTAGTCTTCAGCCTGATTTCACAAAACTGGGTAAGCGTGGAGGATTCGCTGCCCGCATATCTTTCAAAGGACACTGAAACCAGACAGGGACTTGACCTTATGGAAAAGGAGTTCGTTACTCTGGGCTCCGCAAAGGTCATGGCTACCAATATTGACTACGAAACGGCGAAGTATATAGCAGACCGGATAAAATCAAGGTCGGATGTCTATATGCTTGATTTTGATGCATCTGATGCGCATTATAACAATTTCTCAGCTCTTTATAATGTGACCTTTATATATGAGGAAACGGACGAAAGAGCTCTGGCGGCCCTTGATGAGATAAAGGAACTCCTTAGCGGATATGATCTTTATGTATCCACCATGATGGGTAATCAGACGGCGGACACCATTCAGAAGGAAATGAAGACCGTATCGCTGCTGGTTGCCATAGTGGTTGTCACGGTATTGCTTTTTACTTCCCAGACCTGGGCCGAGGTGCCGGTGCTCCTGCTCACCTTCGGAGCCTCTGCCATCATAGCATCGGGAACGAATTTCATGCTGGGCACCATATCCTTCGTGTCCGATTCTGTCACCATAGTCCTGCAGCTTGCCCTGTCCATAGACTATGCGGTCATATTCTGTAACAGATATAAGGAGGAGCACAGAAATCTCCCCATAAGAGAAGCAGATATCCTGGCTCTGAGTAAAGCCATACCGGAAATCTGCTCTTCTTCCCTTACTACCATAGGCGGACTTGTAGCCATGATGTTCATGCAGTACGGCATCGGACCTGATATGGCCATATGTCTTATCAAAGCCATTTTCTTCTCGCTGCTTTCAGTCTTTACCTTCATGCCCGGTCTGATCATGATCTTCGGCGTTCTCATGGATAAGACAAGGCATAAAAGCTTTGTGCCCAAGATACCTTTTGTGGGTAAATTCGCTTATAAAACCAGATTCATAATACCCCCGCTGTTTGTCGTTCTGCTTGTGGGAGCATTCATGATGTCAAGCAAGTGTCCATACGTATACGGCTATTCACTGCTGGATACACCCTTGAAGAATGAAATGCAGATAGCCGACGAGATGATAGAGGAAACCTTCGGAAGAGAGAATATGGCAGCTCTAATCGTTCCGGCAGGCAATTATGAGAAGGAATACAACCTGATAAAAGAACTGGAGAGGCGTGACGAGATAGATCGCATCGTAGGTCTTTCCAACAGCGAGGCAAAGGATGGATATACCCTTACCGACAAGCTTACGGCAAGACAGTTCTCGGAGCTCATGGGAGTGGATTATGAAGTGGCGGAGCTTCTGTATACTGCATACGCGGTGGATGATGAGAATTATGCCAAGCTCATAAACGGGTCCTCTTCCTATGCGGTACCTCTTATAGATATCGTGATGTTCCTGTATAACGAGGTGGATGAAGGATATGTTGATCTGGATGCGGATACAAAGGACATGCTTGAGGATGCATATAACAAAATGAATCTTGCCCAGATGCAGCTGCAGGGTCAGAATTACAGCCGTATGCTGGTATATCTCAATCTGCCCGAGGAGGGAGATCAGACCTTTGAGTTCCTTGATGAGATGCATGATATAGCTCACAAATATTATGAGGGAACCGTTATGGTGGCGGGTGAATCCACGTCCCAGTATGATCTGAAAAAGGCCTTTGCAATAGACAATTTGGTGGTAAACTGGGTTTCCATCTTTGCCGTGCTTTCCGTGCTGCTTTTCACATTCATGTCCGTGGGCATGCCTGTGCTGCTGATACTTGTTATACAGGGAGCGATATGGATGAACTTCTCCTTCCCTGCCGTAACCCATACCAATCTGTTCTTTATGGGATATCTGATAGTCAGCTCCATCCAGATGGGTGCCAATATCGATTATGCCATAGTCATATCGGGACGTTTCCTTGAGCTTAAGGATCAGATGTCAAAAAAGGATGCCATAATAGAGACCATGAATTTTGCTTTTCCCACCATAGTGACATCGGGAACAATGATGGCTCTTGCGGGGATCCTGATAGGAAACCTTACATCCGACGGTACCATCTGCGGTATAGGACAGTGTATAGGAAGAGGTACCATCATATCCATCCTCCTTGTTATGTTCGTCCTCCCTCAGATACTGCTTCTGGGAGAGAAGATCATAGACATGAGTTCCTTCAAGGTGTCCGTTCCGCTGAAACTCAGCAGAGAAACAGGTCTGGTGCGTATCGACGGCATGGTTCAGGGCAATATGTCCGGATATTTCGTGGGTGAAATGCACGGTGTCTTAAGCGGAGACGCAAGCATCATGATGACCACGGGCAGGATGTCAAAAACCGGGGAGGAGGTTCCAAAATCCTCCTTTATAGAGACAGGATTTCCGGAGGAAATGAAAAAAGCAGAGACAGTAGCCTATAACAGACCGAAAGATGAGGACTCCGCTTTGGACGTCACTGAGGATGGTACTGCAGGTGATACCGGGGATGATACCGAAAACGATGCAAAAAAAGATACCAAAAAGGATGTAAAAACCGGTGTCAAAACAGATAAACAAACAGATATAAAAACGGATGCCATAAAGGGTGAGAAGGATGACAGGGAACCCGAAAACGGCAAGGCGAAGGAAATGGCGGAGGAGAATAAAGAAAAAGGAGAGTCGGATCGGGATCCTGGATCCAAGGATAAGGACCATGAGGACTGAGAAGGGCTTTTTGAAAAAAAGAATATCTCTTATGCTGACGGTATGCATGTTCACATGCATGCTGTCTTCCGCTGTCACTGCATTAAATGTCAAGGCGCAGGTGCTTGACATAGGAGCGGGAGAGGCAGTAGCCATTAAGCATGAGAATCTGTCCGGAGACAGGGCTCCCTCACAGAGTGAGAGCGTCATGATCACCATAAACTCTCCCTTTGAGCTTATGGAATTTGCCGACAGGGCTGCCATGGATTCATATTCATACGGGAAATGCTTTGTCCTGACCCAGGATATCGATATGTCGGCTTATTCATTCAAATCGATCCCGGTGTTCTCAGGCACCTTTGACGGCAGAGGGCACACCATATCAGGCCTGAAATACGGCGGCGACGGCTATGTGGGCGGTCTTTTCAGGTATATAAACGAGTCCGGAAAGGTACAGGATCTCAATGTGTCGGGAGATATCGATTCCGGAGAAAACGGAGAGGGCACGGGAGGCATATGCGGCATAAACTACGGTGAGATCTCGGGCTGCACATTCAAAGGATCCGTTTCGGGAAAGACCTCTACAGGCGGTATAGCGGCTATCAACGAAGCGTCCGGAAAGATCCACGGATGCACCAATAACGGTCAGATAACAGGATACTATTTCACTGGGGGTATAGCCGGTAAGAATTACGGCATCATCAGTTATTCATATAATAAGGGACAGGTCAATACCACCGAGGAATGGGTTGAGGGAACCGATGCAATGGAGCCCGACAACAACATCGTTACCGATGTGATCAATCATGACGTCAAGGGACTTATGGATACATCCGTTCAGATGAACAGCGGAGTCGACAGCGGAGGGATCGCGGGTTTCTCAAGGGGAGGCATATATCAGTGTAAAAACACAGCGGATATAGGCTTTAATCACGTAGGCTATAATGTGGGAGGCATCGCCGGAAGACAAGCCGGCATAGTTTCCTTCTGTACAAATGCAGGAAATATATACGGGCGGAAGGATATCGGAGGTATAGTAGGGCAGATGGAACCCTATCTTACTCTTTCCGAGATGGAAAACCTTCCGGATGCCGTGGACAGGCTTCATGATCTGGTGGACGTTACCATAAATGATATGGATGCTTCGGTATCTCAGATAAGCGGTGACGTTGATACGCTGTCTTCCTATGCCGATAATGCTGTCACTGCGGGAAACGATCTTGGAAGGAGCGCAGAGTCATACCTTAATTCCACCAGTGATACGGTTAACAATGCACTGTCCAAGGTGGAGTATCTGTCGGATCAGGTTCCCGAGGTTATGAATTACATGAGCCGTGTGGGGACCAATCTCAACGACATGTCAAAGAACGTGGATACCATGCTGAAGGATGCAAACTTCTATAACAGGATGTCAGCATCGCAGAATGATGCGGAAAGTATCAGGGAGGATCTGAACTCCTTAAGCAGGAACACGGTCTCCATGAACGAGAAAATCAAGAAAGCCGTGGAATCCGAGGATCCGGACGAGATCATCGAAAAGCTGGCGGATGCCATGTCATCTGCTACCGACATAGCAGTCAGCGTTAACGAGGTGACTCAGACAGTCAGACCCTATGTGAGGTCTTCTCTTGAGTCTGTATCGGGAAACTCCTCCAAGGTGACGGAGAGCATGTCGCAGACTGCCAATAGCCTGAAAGAGGGGATGGATAAGACCCGCAGTATTTTCGATCACGTTAACTCCATGTCGGATATCAACATGCCTCATCTTGGATCTGATTTTGACGTTGCCAGAGATTCTCTGGCTTCCAACCTTTCGGGGATGGCGGATATCCTGTCTGTCATATCCTCACACAGTGACATGTCATCGGAGCAGCTTACGTCGGACTTTGCTGATGTGAACGATCAGATAAATACTGTTTTTCACCTGATATCCGATGAACTGGAAGGCTTGGGCAATCTGGCAAATGAGAGCCCCGACGACCTGGTGAAGGACATATCCGAAGAGGATCTCGAAAGTGTGACGGCAGGAAGAGTAGATCATTCCTCAAATTCCGGCTGTGTTGAGGGAGATATCAACATAGGCGGGATTGCGGGAGCCATGGCCATCGATACTGACGACCCCGAGGAGAATGCGGCAGGAGACATGACCGGAGGATTCCGTGCCAGATATCTGCTTAGAAATGCAGTGATCGGCTGCAAGAACGATTCCAACATCGAAAGCAAGAAGGACGGCGTTGGAGGTATAGCAGGATATATGGAGCAGGGGATCATAAAGGGCTGCGAGAGCTATGGCAGCGTTTGTTCCCTGGAGGGAAGCTATGTGGGAGGCATCGCAGGCGAATCCTATTCGGTAATAAAGTCATCCTATGCCATGCCATATCTTTCCGGTGAGTCCTATGTGGGAGGCATCGCGGGATTCGGGACCACCCTGACCGGATGCTGCTGCATACCCAATATAGAGGGCAAGGGCAGAGGATACGGTGCCATAGCCGGCAAGATCGATACGGACAAGGATACGCTGGAGGCTCATATGGAGGCCGTTTCCGGTAATGCCTTTGTAGCCGATGGGATAAGCGGTATAGACAACATGAGTGTTGAGGGCAGGGCCTATCCTGTTACCTATGACAGGCTTTTATCCATGCCGGATACACCCAACGCTTTCAGAAATGTGAGAGTCATATTTACGGTTGACGATGAGAGGGTAGGCTCATGCGATCTGCCATACGGTACGAACGCAGCGGACATCAAATACCCGGAGGTTTCCGTCAGCGGTGATCAATATGTGGAATGGCAGTACATGGATACCGGTGATATCACTTCGACCGTTTTGATAAAAGGGGTCAAAACGGATATGCAAAAGACCCTTGAGAGTGTGACAAAGATATCGGGAGAGGATAAGCCGGTGGCTTTGATATCCGGATCCTTCAGGCAGGGAGAAGAGTTTGATGCGTCATATGCGGAGGGCAGAAACGATATAACCTACAAGGTGAGCTATTCAGGGGATAATGCGGGAAGTGTACAAGCTCTGAGGCTGTATTGCCCATATGATAGTTATGTGGTGTATGCCGGAAGCAAAGATGATCAGAAAAAGGTGGATTCGGTCAAAAAGGGTTCCTACGCCGAGATCAGAGACGGACACCTGAGTGATCAGTACGTGATAAAGAACAATAGCCTTGTGGATAAGATAAAGGATCAGTTTATGGGAACAAAAAAAGAAGCCTCGCAATGAGGCTTCTTTTTACAGATCCTTATTATACCGGATTTATACCAGATTGGACATGAGAGCAGCTGCGTTCTGCATGTTCATGTTCTGTAAGGAAGTCTGGTAAGCTCCTATAGCCTGATTCGTCCGAAGATCGGAAACAGCTCCGCCGTACTCGGTATCGGCGATACGGCTCATGGCTGCCGTGGTATTGATGGCTGCCTCTTTGCTGGAATTGATGGCGTGGTCAAGAGCGTTGGATTCCGCGCCTTCCTTGCTCCTGATCTCATTAAGGGACTCCATGGATTCGTTTATGGAATCGAGATCGAAATTCTGAGGAACTGAAGCCTGAGCATTCTCACCGGCAACCCTCATCTCATTATACTTGGTATTGCTTATGAGGGACTGGGCACCTTCCTTAAGGGACTCCTGATAACTGCGGATCGCAGCCCTGTCATCACCTGAAAGCAGGCTGTTGCCGGATCTGACGCCCTGCTCATACATATCCATGAGATAATCGCTGACACCCTGATTCATGCCGTCTGCGATGTTGATCATGCTCTGTCTGTTCTGATAGCCTTCGATCTTGGCATTCTCTTCGTTTATCTTTTTAAGCATCTTCTCGGAGATGGCGGCTCCTGCCACATCATCCTTGGCGGCATTGATCCTCTTGCCGCTGGCCAGCTTCTGCATATTGTCATGCTGCCGGTTCTGATTGATCTTCATATAATTATTATTGTATTGGTTATTCTGTATCGATAAAGCCATGTCCATCACTCCTTCCCTGGTCAACAGACTTCCACTTATGATAATTATGCGTTAAAAAGCCCCCGTTGTCAATGACCGGGGGCCTTATGGCGTGTATGTTCATGCAAAAGTACAATGGGTTTTTATTCCACCGTAACGCTCTTTGCAAGGTTTCTGGGTTTATCAACGTCCAGACCTCTGGCTACCGCGAAATAGTAGCCTAACAGCTGCATGGGTATCACGGTCAGGCTTGCTGAGAATATCTCATTGATCCTTGGAGTATATACCGTGAAATTGACGCTGTCCTCCATGCTGTACCTGCCGTTTTCGGTAATGGCTGCGAGGTATGCGCCTCTGGAGCCTACCTCCACAAGATTGCTAAGAGTCTTTTCAAAAAGCTCATCCTGGGTATTGACTCCTATCACCAGAGTTCCGTCTTCTATGAGGCTAATGGTGCCGTGCTTCAACTCTCCTGCGGCATAAGCTTCGGAGTGAACATAGCTTATCTCCTTCATCTTGAGGCTTCCCTCCAGACATGAGGCGTAATCGATGCCTCTGCCTATGAAAAAGGCATCCTTTATATGGGCGAACTTGGCGGCAAACCACTGTATGCGGTCACGCTCTTTGAGGATGGCTTCTATCTTTTCGGGAATGGTCTCCATCTCATCCACAAGCTCTTTGGGATCGGTTATGGAGCCTCTTACGGTACCAAGCTTTATGGCCAGCAGATAGAGGGCAATGAGCTGTGCGGAATAAGCCTTGGTGGTAGCAACCGCGATCTCGGGACCTGCCATGGTATAGAACACGGAATCGGCTTCCCTTGCTATGGAACTGCCCACCACATTGACTATGGCATATGTGAATAAGGACTTCTCCTTTGCGGCCCTTAAGGCTGCAAGAGTATCAGCTGTCTCTCCGGACTGGCTTACCAGTATGACCAGGGAATCCTTGGCAAGAGGCATTTTTCTGTATCTGAATTCCGATGCCAGCTCCACTCTGACCGGCACATCGGTAAGGCGCTCGATAACGTACTGACCCACAACGCCTGCGTGATATGCGGATCCGCAGCCTACGATGTATATCCTTGACAGTTTTTTAAGGAACTCATCGTCTATGTCGATATGGATGCTTCCGTCCTTTATGGCAGAATGCAGGGTATCCTTTACTACTCTTGGCTGCTCATGGATCTCTTTCATCATGAAATGCTCGAAGCCTTCCTTTTCGGCAGCCTGAGGAGACAGCTCTACCTTTGTAGGCTCCTTGGGAACCTCGTCTCCGTTGAGATCGTAGAAATGAACACTGCCTGCGCAGATCCTGGCAAGCTCCAGATTATCGATATAATAAACGCTCTGAGTGTAGTTTATGATGGCGGGAACATCGGAGGCTATAAAACTCTCACCGGCAGAGGTGCCGATTATGATGGGGGCATCCTTCCTTGCTACATATATCTCATCGGGGTAATCCTTGAACATTACTTCCAGAGCATATGTCCCCCTGACTCTTACAAGAGTACGGTTTATGGCATCTATGGGACCAAGCTTATACTTCTTATAGTAGTAGTCAATGAGCTTGATCACGACCTCGGTATCCGTGTTGCTGTAAAAACGATAATCATGCTTCAGGAGCTTTTCCTTGAGCTCCTGATAATTCTCTATGATACCGTTATGTACGCCAACAACATCGGATTCCACGGGACCGCACCCCGATCCAAGGCAGTTGCCGCTCACATGAGGATGGGCATTGGTGGTGGAGGGCTCTCCGTGAGTGGCCCAACGGGTATGTCCTATACCGCAGAAGCCCTTTAAGGCCTTCCCTCCGTCAACCTTCATGGAAAGATTGGCAAGCTTGCCTGTGGCTTTGACCACCTCTGCAAGCTCGGCTCCGTCCCTGACGGCTATCCCTGCCGAATCATATCCCCTGTACTCCAGCCTGGAAAGGGCTGACAGCAGTATCGGGGCGGCCTGACGAGTTCCTACATAACCGACTATCCCACACATGATATTCTCCTTGATGTCTTCTGATATTTATAAAAAAAGGCACACATCTCAGGGGGATGATCCCCCGGATGAACGCCTTTGTCCACATGGTTTTTATACTACATAGATAATTCATTGTCAATTACAGCTGATGATAAGCAAAAAATGTGCCGGAGAGGAGATATCCCGGGACCACAATATACAGACCGGGAGAGACGGAGGATCTTTATGACGAAAAAAGGGTAATAAAGAGTCCCATAAGAGTGTTAGAATTATGTAAACCAAGAAAAGGGAGTCCGAAGATCCGTAAAAATGATAAAAAACAGCAGGTTCAGTCGAGAAAAGAGCATCGGAGCAAAACAGTTTACATAACTCAAGGATTCAGTAAAACAGGGCCTGAAGCAGGGGCAAAAACTTCTCATACTATGCAAAGTAATCCAATAAATCGGCCTCGGATCCTTCTTTCTTTACTGCTTTTTACAGGATCATCTTTAAGCAGGATCAAATAACAGGGAGAAGCATGCTTTGAATGAAATATAACATATACGGACAGGAGATTTACATAAAATCGGCCACAATATATAGATCCAGTCGGATCACAGGGCGGAGCCTGTCTCTTGTGACATCATCCCTTACTTTTTTACGGGACTGTGCTTTCACATAGAAATATCACGGATTTTGTGATATAAGTATAGGGTATGACCAGGTCACCATCATGGTGCATGAAAGTATGTGCCGGTGAAGATTTGAGGAAACGGTTCAGAGAAAGGAAACAGTAATATGCAGTCAGATAAGATCCGGGTAAAGAGTAACGGTGATGGCCTTGAGAATGCCGTAAGGGAGATCGAGAAGGTATCACATTATGTAGGACTCGAGCCAAAGCAGGCAAGATATCTTCAGCTTATTGTGGAAGAGACAGTTGGAATGGTCAGGAGCATAACCCCGAACTTTGAAGCATTATTATGGGTAGAGTCGGAAGGAAAGAAGTTCATCGTAAACCTTTCTTCCGATACACAGCTTGATATATTCCAGAGAGAGGATCTGCTCCAGAAATCCACCTCCAAGAAGAACAGCCTTGCAAGGGGTATCATGGGCAAGATCAGAAATGTCTTTGAAATCTGTGCTACGGATCTTAACACACTGGATCAGATAGACGTTCTCAAATATGGCGTGATATACGGCGGTACCCAGGACAATATCATGAACGCCGCAAGCTACACCCCCATATGGTCCCTGAATTCCTACGTGGAGGGTATCTCCGATACCGCCCAGGGCGATGAGGACAACGACGAGATAGAAGAGGCCTGCAGCGAACTGGAATACTCCATCATAAACAGTATATCCGATGAGATACAGGTGGGTGTCTCGCTGAACAAGGTTCAGCTTAAGATATTCAAGAACTTTGAATGATAAAAGATCTTAAGGCAGCATACGTTCTGGTGGCCCTGAATGTGGTCATATGGATCCTCGGAGTGATACAGTCATTTTCCGGCATGCCCGGGTACCTTCCTCTTGATGCTGTTACGGGAGGGATCTATGTACCGGATATAGTCATAGGCGGGCAGTGGTACAGGATCATCACTGCCATGTTCCTTCATGACGGATTTTATCATCTTGCATCCAATATGCTCGCCCTCTTTCTGCTCGGGCGGATGATGGAGAGGATGATGGGGAGCCTGCGTTTTATCCTGACATATTTCATAGCCGGCATAGGCGGCAATCTGGTGGCCCTGTACTGGGACCTTATTCATGGTGATTATTTCTATACACTGGGTGCATCCGGGGCGATACTTGGCCTTGTGGGTGCGCTTCTTGCTGTTTCTGTCAATAAGCATGACGGCATCCCCGGGGTGAACGTGAAAAGAGCCCTGATCGCCTGTGTTCTGATGCTGATCCCTACCTCTTCAAATGTAAGTATGACGGCCCATCTGGGAGGATTCGTGTTCGGATTTGCCGCTGCTTACATCATAGGTTCACTTTTTCCCGTTAAAAAATCAGTAAAACGTTGACTAAACAAAGGTTTTATTTTATATTCTTACAAGGCTTTAGCGATTTAAAGCAAAAATACGCAAAGCAGTTTGTACATGATCATACGGAGGAAATATTAATGAAAAGGAAATTATTATCGGTAATCATCGCATCTACCCTGCTTGCTGTCACAGCATGCGGCGCTTCCGGAGGCAGCGGTGCTTCGGCATCGAAGGATAAGGTTTATCATGTAGGAGTATGTCAGCTTGTACAGCATGACGCCCTCGACGCAGCCACAAACGGATTCGTGGATACTCTCAAGGCTGAGTTCGGAGACAATGTGGTCATCGACAATCAGAACGCTCAGGGCGATTCAGCCACATGTGCTACCATAGTCAACGGATTTGTTTCCAATAACTACGATCTTATCATGGGTAATGCCACACCTGCTCTTCAGGCAGCTGTAGCAGCTACCACTGATATACCCGTTCTCGGAACATCCATCACGGATTACGGTACAGCTCTTAACATGGAGAATTTCAGCGGTACCTCAGGCATCAATGTTTCAGGTACGTCAGACCTTGCTCCTCTTGACCAGCAGGAGGATATGATCCTCGAACTCTGCCCCGAAGTAAAGAAGGTAGCCATCCTTTTCTGCTCGGCTGAGCCCAATTCGGCATTTCAGGCTTCACAGATCGAGAAGTACCTTGATGAGGACAAGGTAGCATATCAGGAGTACGCTTTTGCTGATTCCAATGATATCCAGAGCGTTGTGACCGCAGCTGCCAATGACTGCGATGTATTCTACATCCCTACAGATAATACAGCTGCATCCAACATGACCCTGGTCACAAATGTTACGGAGCCCAACAAGATACCCATCATCTGCGGCGAGCAGAATATGTGCGCATCAGGCGGACTGGCTACTCTTTCCATAAGCTATTATGACCTTGGGGTGGCTACAGGTAAGCAGGCCATAGAGATACTGAAGAACGGTGCGGACGTTTCCAAGATGCAGGTAGAGTATGCATCTGCAACCACCAAGATGTACAACAAGGCTTATGCCGATGCCATCGGCGTAACTGTTCCCGACGGATACGAAGCTATAGAGGCTTCCGAAACAAACTAAAGAGGGATCATTATGGCAGCCTATTTTTCATCACTGAGCCCCATAGCTTTATGGAACGCCGCTCCGGGAGGAGTGGCGCAGGGCCTTATATGGGGAATACTTGCTCTGGGGGTGTATCTGACCTTCAGAATACTGAATTTTGCCGATATGACCTGCGACGGCTCCTTCGCATTGGGAGGATCCGTTACGGTAATGCTCATACTCGGCGGATGTGACCCCCTTGCGGCCCTCCTTGTGGCCATACTGTGCGGGATATGCGCAGGACTTGTAACGGGTATACTGCATACGGTCCTGGGTATACCGGATATACTTGCAGGTATCCTTACACAGATCTCCCTGTATTCCATAAACCTGAACATAATGGGGAAATCAAACCAGGCAGTGCCCGTGGGACAGGTCCAGCTTTTCTTTACCTCTAATATAAGGTATCTGGGGCAGACCATAGTTACCACCCTGCTGCTTGATGTCATCATAATAGCGGCTGTCTACTGGTTTCTCGGTACGGAGATGGGAAGCGCAGTACGTTCCACCGGTATAAATCCCAACATGTCCAGAGCTCAGGGTATCAATACAAAGCTTATGAAGGTAATAACCCTTGCGGTCAGCAACGGTTTTATTGCCCTTGCAGGCGGTATAATGTCGGAATATCAGGGCTTTGCGGACGTCAAGATGGGACAGGGTGCCATCGTCATAGGACTGGCAGCCGTCATCATAGGCGAAGTTCTTGCCGAAGCCATATTCGGAAAGCGGCTTGGCTTCGTGCTCAGGCTGTCATTTGTTTTCATAGGTGCTGTTGTTTATTACCTTGTGTATGTATTTGTTTTATGGCTCAAGTTCCCGGCGGACGACATGAAGCTGCTGACTGCCATAGTAGTGGCTGTATTCCTTGCCGTACCTTACCTCAAGGGCATGAGCAATACGTCCTTTAAGGCACTTGCCAGAAGGAATGCCAAGCTTGAAGCAGGCAGTAATACGGACGGAGGTGAGGGCTGATGCTGGAAGTAAGATCGATATGCAAGACCTTTAATCCGGGTACCATTAATGAGAAGAAGGCCCTGACCAATGTGAGCCTCACTTTGAACGACGGCGATTTCTGCACGGTCATAGGCGGTAACGGAGCCGGGAAATCAACCCTCCTCAATGCCATAGCCGGAGTGTGGCCCGTGGATATCGGACATATCTTCATAGATGATACCGATGTCAGTGCATTGTCGGAACACAGGAGAGCTAAATACCTGGGAAGGGTTTTTCAGGATCCCATGACAGGTACCGCGGCAGATATGCAGATCCTTGAGAATATGGCCCTTGCAGCGAGGCGTGGCAAGGTCAGAGATCTTAAATGGGGTGTCACTCATAAGGATAAGGAGTATTATACGGAGCTGGTATCCAGGCTGAACCTGGGGTTGGAGGACCGGATGACCATGAAGGTTGGTCTGCTTTCCGGTGGACAGAGACAGGCACTGACCCTGCTCATGGCCACCATGAACAAGCCGAAGGTCCTGCTGCTTGACGAGCATACGGCGGCGCTGGATCCCAAGACAGCAGCCAAGGTTTTGGAGTCCACGGACAGGATAGTCAACGAGAACCACCTGACTACCCTGATGGTGACCCATAACATGAAGGATGCCATAGCACACGGCAACCGTCTTATCATGATGAATGACGGGAATATCATCTATGACGTTTCGGGAGAAGAAAAGAAAAACCTGCATGTTAGCGATCTGCTGAAGAAATTCGAGGAGACAGGGTCTGCAAACCTCAGCGACAGGATGATCCTTTCCTCTGGAGACGGATCCTCCGAAGAGAGCAAAAAAGACTGAGAAATAAAATGTTTACAATTTAATAATAAATTGACGGTTTTTTTGTAACATGTGTGTTTTATCATGATTCATGTAACATGATATGACAGTTTCGTGATGATTTCTTTTTCATAAACTCTCCTAAAGGGCTTCGGTCGTACGGC
>CAMOIV010000027.1 GCA_946616305.1 uncultured Lachnospiraceae bacterium
CCTGGGCTATGGCGGACACACGATTTGCGTTGCCGTCTATGTTCACCAGGATGCCGTCGTCCGTCATGGCATTTGCACTCGAGATAAATACATCCGCATCATACGCCTTAAGCATGGCGGCCCTTTTGTCGGCCTCCTCATCCCGGTCTATAAAATCATAATTGCCGCTCTTCAGAGCATCTACCAGACCTATCTCACGGGCGCTCATGCACCCGCCCATGGTAACGCTGCTACCCTCGGAGATCAGCGCCAGGGCCTTATCCAGTGCCTCCTTCTTGTCCTTTGCATAGCAGGCTGTCATGTTTCTGGACTCAAGTCCCTTGATCACCTTTTCTGCCAGCAGTCCGTTTCTCTTTACGATGTTTTCATTCATACCCTGTACCTCCCTTTCCTGTCAGGTATAACATTTCTGCGATAACCGGGCCAAATGCCGGCTTTCACACTTGATAACATGTTTCCAAAGCTTTTCCCATATCACGTCTCGGATCAGATGTTCTTAACCTTAAAGTCTCTCTCCATCTCTCTTCTCATATCCTTCTTTGCAATGGAGTCCCGTTTATCGTACAGTTTTTTACCTCGGCCAAGCCCTATGAGAAGCTTTACCTTCCCACGGCTTAAGTATACTTCCAATGGAAGTATGGTATAGCCTTTTACAGATGTCCTGCCCTGAAGCTTCAGTATCTCCCTTTTATGGGCCAGAAGCCTTCTCTCCCGGAGAGGATCCTTGTTGAATATATTGCCCTTTTCATAAGGGGTTATGTTCATGCCGTATATGTACAACTCCCCCTCACGTGCATCCACGTAGGCCTCTTTAATGGAGCATTTACCCTGTCTGACAGATTTTACCTCCGTGCCGAAGAGCTCTATGCCAACCTCAAGCTTTTCCTCTATGAAGTAGTCAAAATATGCTTTTTTATTATTCACCAGGAGCTTGTGTCCGCTTCCTGTGTTTATATCCTTTTCCATGTCCGACTCCTTATGTCAGGCCACGTCGTTTGGTGTTTTCCTGCCCTCCATGGCATCCGTGAGATTCTGCAGGGTGGTCTCGGCTATGGCCTGCAGAGCTTCCACTGTATAGAATCCCTGGTGAGAGGTGATCATGACATTGGGGAATGAAAGAAGTCTCGCTGTCACCGAATGAGCCATTATATCATCCGAGTGATCCACGTACAGATTGCCTGCTTCCTCCTCATAAACATCAAGTCCCACGCCGAAGAACTTGTTCATGCGTATGCCCTCCACCAGCTCATCCGTATCTATGAGAGCGCCTCTGGAGGTGTTGATCAATATGACTCCGTCCTTCATCTTCTTGATGGTCTCTATGTTGATCATATGATATGTGTCATCCATCAGCGGACAGTGGAGTGAGATGAGATCGCTCTTTGCCAGGAGCTCGTCAAAACTCACATACGTCACGAAATCCTTAAGATCGGCATTCTCATATTTGTCGTATGCTATGATATTCATGCCGAATCCGCGGCAGATCCTGCACATGGCAGCACCTATCTTACCGGTACCTACTATGCCGGCAGTCTTGCCATGCATCAGGGTTCCTCGAAGCCCCGTAAGGGTATAATCATTTTCACGCACCTTGTTATATGCCTTGTATACTCTCCTGTTTACCGCAAGGGCCAGTGCCATGGCAAGTTCTGCCACGGACTCGGGAGAATAA
The DNA here is from genome assembly GCA_946616305.1 of uncultured Lachnospiraceae bacterium. Taxonomy (GTDB): domain Bacteria; phylum Bacillota; class Clostridia; order Lachnospirales; family Lachnospiraceae; genus NK4A144. Next base: position 1,673 of record CAMOIV010000027.1, read on the forward strand.
CTGGGGACTCTCTTTACCACGATACCAAGCTCCGCAGCCTTTTTGGTATCCACGTTATTGAATCCCGCACATCGCATTAGAACAACCTTGACTCCTTCTTTTGCAAATATCTCCAGAGTCTCGCTCCCCACATCGGCATTTACAAATGCGCATACCGCATCATATCCCTCAGCCAGCGTTGCGGTACGGGGCTCAAGCTCATGATCTATATAGTCCACCTGTATGTCGTCCCGCCCTTCAAGAACCTGATCAAAGGATTTCCTATCGTATATCTTTGCCGAATAAAACAATAATCTTGTCATTCCACACCTCCCATGTATGTAAGATCGATCTCGCAGGAAAGCTTATCTGCTCTCAAAACTCCGACTTTAACTCTGTCACCGAGCCGTATCCTTTGCCCGGTAGCTCTGCCCACTACCTGATGGTTAAACTCATCCAGCTCATAGTAATCATTCATGTCACTTAATCGTATCATACCTTCTATGGTATTTGGAAGTTCCACATAGATCCCCCAGTCAGTGACTCCGGATACGATGCCTTCATATTCCTCACCGATGTGCGATTGCATGTATTCCACCATCTTTAGCTTATCGGCATCCCTTTCCACGTCCACGGCCTTGCGCTCAAGAAAGCTTGTCTTTTCCGCTACACCCTTTAGTATCTTACTGTAGTGCTCCATGCGTGAGCCCTTAAGCTCCAGTCTCAGATACTCCTTGATTATCCTGTGTATCTGCAGATCCGGGTACCTCCTTATGGGAGAGGTGAAATGTGTGTAATATTCCATGGCCAGTCCGTAGTGTCCTTTAGGCTCCGTGGTATATCCCGCCTGCTTCATGGTCCGCAGCGCCAGCATCCTTATGAGTTTCTCGTACTGTGTACCGCCCACATCCTCCATGAGCTTCTGTATCTCACCGGAGGAGGTCCTGCCGTCCTTTTTAAGTTTTATATGATAACCGAAGCCGGAAACAAACAATGCCAGCTCGCTTATCCTGTCCTTATCAGGCTCGTCATGGCTTCTGTACAGGAAAGGCATGTTCATGGCAGCAAAGGTCCTTGCCACGGTCTCATTTGCCATCAGCATGAAATCCTCTATCAGTCCGGTTGCGTCATCTCTCTCCCTGACTTTTACATCCACCGCTCTTCCCCGGTCATCAAGTATTATCTCCGGCTCAGGCAGGTCAAAGTCCACGGCTCCGTGCTTCACTCTTCTCTTTCTTATGAGATGGGCAAGGGAGTTCATATCCTCCAGCATGGGAACTATATCCTTGTATTTTTCTCTCTCCCCCGGGTCATTGTCCAGGATCCTCTGCACGCTGTCATAGGTCATGCGGTAATGGCTACTTATGACGCTCTCCACTATCTTTGATTTCCTGATCTTTCCCTTCCTATCAAGGGTCATGAGGCATGACACGGTAAGTCTGTCCTCATGGGGATTCAGAGAGCATATGTCATTGGACAGGGCCTCAGGCAGCATGGGTATGACTCTGTCGGGAAGGTATATGGATGTCCCTCTTCTTAAGGCCTCCCTGTCAAGCTCTCCGCCCTCTTTTACATACTCTGCCACATCTGCTATATGTACTCCAAGCTCCCAATCCTCTCCGGATCGCACGAGACTTACTGCATCATCAAAATCCTTGGAGTTTACTCCGTCGATGGTGATAGTAAGAAGCTCCCTTAAGTCTTTACGGTTCTTTATCTTATCCTCCGTTACAGGCTTTGCAACAACATCTGCCTCGTTCATAACCTCACGGCTGAAGCCCTCATTCAGGCCGTAGCTCCTGATTATGGAGAGTATATCCACACCGGGATCGTTGATGTCCCCGAGTATCTCGCTTATTATCCCCTCCGGCTTGTGGTTCCTGCTCCTGTTACCGTAATCTGTTATGCGTACGACAACCTTGTCGCCGTCCTTTGCACCCTTGCTCCTCTCACGGCTTACGAAGATGTCCTCTCCGAAATGCCTGTCATCGGATATGACAAAGCCATATGCCATATCTCCTGTCCTGGGGCTTTTATTCCCTGCCTCAAAGGTACCCACCACATATTCCAAGCCTCGCTCGATTATCCTTACTATCTCTGCTTCGGCCTTTTTCTTATGTGTCATGGGCTTAAGCGTCTTTATCTCCACCAGGTCTCCATGTACGGCCGTATGAGTGCTTTTGCGGGAAATAAAGAATTCCTCGTCTGTTTCGTTGGACTTTACGAACCCGTATCCTGAGCCTGATGCCTGAAATATGCCCGTATGCTTCTGTGATGCCTGCTTCTTTCCTTTGTTGCCGTGCTTTTCCTTATATCTGCTTTTCTTACTCATGTTGTACCTCACATGTCCGGGATGTCCTAAAAAGACTACCTTTATCATCTATGATGATATATTGTTCCGGTATGGCATTTGCAGGGTAACCGCAGCAATGCGCAGTATACCCACCGGAGCTTTTTTCAAAAACCCTGCCTGAATGATAAAAAAAAGACGATAATCTCTGTCCGATCATATCGTCTGTATTACCTGTCATTATTACCGGAATGCCCGGCCAGTGGTTCCTGCAGCCTTTTGCGGCTGTCAGATAGCTTTGATATTAAGTACCAGTGCAAGCACCATAAAGAGCACACACAGTGCCACCGTGATCTTCTGAAGCTTACCCTCCATGGAACGGCCCTTGTTCTTACCCCAGTATGTATCTGCCATCCCGCTGATGGCTCCGAGTCCTGCGCTCTTTCCCTCCTGAAGAAGAACTATGAAGGTCAGAGAAACACAGACGATCATGAAAACTATATATAAGACTATCCTGATTGCTGACATATATTTATCCTCCGTAATAGATCAACCAGCAGATGATATCATATAACCCTGTCTTTTGCAAGACATCAGCTCACGCCGGAGTATCAGCCCTCCCGGTGTTTAAGTATCTCGCTCTTATACTTTTTTGTATTCTCGGATGCATCCCCTCTGAATATGGCAGATCCCATCACGATGATATTGGCACCTGACTCCAGCACAACGGGAAGAGTTTCTCTTGTGACTCCGCCGTCAACCTCTATATCCAGATCCCTGCCCTCACTGATGGCTCTCTCTCTTAAGGCCTTTATCTTTCTTGTGGAGCTTTCGATGTATTTCTGACCTCCGAAGCCGGGATTGACTGTCATCAAAAGCACCATGTCCACCTCGTCCAGCAGATAGTCAAGGGTCGACAGTGATGTCCCCGGATTAAGCGCCAGTCCCACCTTCACTCCTGCCCTTCTGATCTGCTTCAGGGCATTCTCCACGTCTCTTGTGGCCTCGGAATGTATGGTTATGATATCTGCGCCGCATCTGACGAATTCCTCTATGTACCTTTCGGGGTTGTTGACCATGAGGTGTACATCAAAGGGTATATCCGTGGCGTCCCTTATGGATCTTATCACGGGCATGCCGAAGGATATCTGGGGAACAAAATCTCCGTCCATGACATCTATATGGATACCGTCCGCACCTGAGTGCACCACGCTTTCTATCTCATTTCCCAATGATTTGAAATCTGCTGCCAGTATCGAGGGATGTAGCCTGTATTCCATCAGAACCTCCGTCTGTCTTCTATCTCTTTGTAAATATCCGTATAGGAATCATACCTTACCTTTGCTATCCGGCCGTTTCCGACAGCCTCCTTGACACCGCACTCAGGTTCATGTATATGAGTGCAGTCACTGTAATAGCATGTTCCTATGTACTCTCTCATCTCAGGAAAAAGTCCTGCCAGTTCATGGCTTTCCATGTCCGGCAGATCCATGGCCGAAAAGCCCGGGGAATCAAATATGAAGGTGTCGTTATCAAGGCTTATGAGCTCGGTATGCCTTGTAGTCTGCTTTCCCCTTCCAAGCTTAAGGCTCAGATCTCCGGTCTCCATAAGATCCTGCCCTGTCAGGGCATTGATAAGGGAGGATTTCCCGACTCCGGAGGGTCCGGCAAGGGAAGTCACCTTACCCTTCAGCACTTCTCTTACCTTATCCAGTCCTCTTTCCTCACGGACCGAAGTGACAAGTACCTTGTAACCTGCGCTCTCATATATCCCTCTGATGGCATCCGACTCATCCCCTGATGCCAGATCATCCTTGTTAATGCATATGACAGAGGATATGCCGTTTCGCTCCATCATGATAAGGAATCTGTCCAAAAGACCCCAGGCCGGTTCAGGGCTGTGAAATGCAAATACTATGAGAGCCTGGTCTATATTGGCTACAGGCGGGCGTATGAGTTCGTTCTTCCTGTCCATTATATCGACCACGTTACCTTCCACGTCTTCCGTATTGGTAAGCTCGATATGGCACATATCTCCAGCCAGAGGCTTCATTGACTTTTTTCTGAAAAGCCCTTTGGCCCTGCACTGGTAGACACCCTCATCGGTATGCACATAGTAGAATCCGCCTATCCCCTTAAGGATCCTGCCCTCAAGCATAGGTTTTATTCCCCGGCAAAGGATATGGACTGTGACTGATCACTCCTCTGGGCATCCTGCTGTATGACTGCCCCTGCGTCATCGGTCACCGTGGTACGTGCCGTATAATCTATGGTAAATATACCTGCCGTATCTGCCGAGTTTACATCCGAGGATGCTATCTGGATGGTTACGGGGAATTCCGTTACGTCCTTCTGTCCGTATACCGTACCGGTTGTATTGCCTGTCATGGTTATCTTGGCTGCAGTACCGGGCACATATCCCTCCGGTGCATGTACGGAGGTCGTGTATGCTGCGGGCACCTGGGCGGTCTGCTCAGGTCCAAGGCTCAATACGAAATCAACTGTGGTATCCGCTGCCACCAGAGTATCGGGATCCACGCTCTGTGATAAGACTACACCTGCGATGACCGTATCGGAATTCTTCTGTTCCACCTTACCCACACCAAGCCCTGTGGCTGTAAGTGCTGTCTTTGCCTGAGCCTCTGTCAGTCCTATGATATTGGGCACCGCGATCTCCCCTTCGGGTATCTCGTTGCTGGTGACGGTCTCTCCGTTATTGACCACTACCGTAACGGTAGCTCCGGGAGGTACCATCTCTCCTGCTGCGGGAGTCTGGGAAATAACAGAGCCTGAGGGTACTGTGGCTGAACTTCCCTCGGTGATGGACACCACAAGTCCCAGGTTCTCCAGTGAGACTCTGGCCTCTGCCGCAGTAGCATTGGAAAGATCCGGAACCTCTATGGTCCCTGCTCCCGAGCTTATCACAAGGGTTACGGTATATCCCTCCGGCAGCTGGCTTCCTGCTGCAGGATCAGTCCCTATGATCTGACCCTTGGGAACAGAGTCGGAACCCTCCTGCCTGGACTGAACCACAAATCCGGCTTTTTCCAATTCTTTTTTGGCCTCATCGAAGGTCTTTCCCGCCACATCCGGCAGGGTAGAATTCTGAGATACTATGGTATTCTCGGATACGGTATCGGACTTAACCTGCAGTACCTTTCTTGCTATGAATATGATCAATATGAGGATTATGACACCGATGACCAGCGCTATGATGCGCATTATCATGGACATGCCTTCGTCCATGTCATCGTCATCGTCAGCATACCTCCTGACTCTCTGCCTGTTGGAAGCAGCACTCCTGCGGCGCCTCTCTTCATTGGCCCGCTCCTGCTCTCTTCTGCGCCTTGCAGCTTCCTTTCTCTGTCTGCGAAGCTCCTCCTCCTCAAAGTCCTCCTGATCCTCCATACGGGGTCTGGGTCTTCTGGGACGGTCGCTTCTCTCCCTTCTCTCATCAAGGGCTTCATCACCGTCTCTGTCCGAGGATCTTGGACGTCTCCTTCTTTCCTCTCCAGCTTCGCTGTCACTCTTCAGCTTATCGAGACGCTCCTCCTCGGCCCGAAGTCTTGCTTCACGGTTTGCGCGTCGCTGCTGGATCTCTAAAGCCTTCTGCCTCTCAGCGGCTTCCCTTTCCTCGATCTCCTGCTCTTTATTGCGGTTATATGCGGAAATAAGGGACTCATCCACGTCTATGGTCCCGGTCCTGCTCTTTATTGACCTGATATCCTCCTCGGTCACCATCTTGGTGGAACCGCCGACTCCGCCGGAGCCTATCCTCTTTACAAAGTTCTCATCGGGAGTAAGGAGTGACTGCTTCAGATCCTTGATCACCTCAGCCATGGAGGAATATCTTCTGTCAGAGTTTTTCTCTGTGCATTTGAAGATGATCTGCTCAAGGCTTATGGGGATGTCATTGACGAATTCCCTGGGGCTTGGCATGACCTCCTGGATATGCTGTATGGCTATGGTCACCGTGGTATCACCGTCGAAGGGCACTCTTCCCGTGACCATCTCGAATATGACTATACCAAGTGAATAGATATCGCTCTTTTCATCAGAATATCCGCCGCGGGCCTGCTCGGGAGATGTATAATGCACGGATCCCATTACATTGGAGGTAATGGTCTCGCTTGTTGCCGCCTTGGCTATACCGAAGTCAGTGACCTTGACCTTGCCGTCCTTTGATATGATGACGTTCTGAGGCTTTACGTCCCTGTGTATGATACCGGCCTTATGGGCGCACTCAAGGCCCTGTGCCATCTGAATGGCTATGCTTATGGACTCCTTGACGGACAGCCTGAGCTTCTTTTCTATATAGTGCTTTAATGTGATGCCTTCCACCAGCTCCATTACGATATACTGGAGATCCAGGTCCTCGCCCACATCGTAGACACCTACTATATTTGAATGGATAAGCCCTGCCGCAGCCTGGGCCTCTGCATGAAATTTAGTTACGAAATTATCGTTTTCCGCGTACTCCTGCTTCAGGACTTTGATAGCCACGAATCTGGAAAGCTTCGTATCCTGTGCCTTATACACATCGGACATTCCGCCTGTCCCAATCCGGCTGATTATCTCATATCTGCCTGCAAGTACCATTCCTTCGCTAACCATTTTCTCTCCCGATATATTCAGTCTGCAAAAGGCTCTATGAGAACTATGCCGATATTATCACTGCCGCCGTTCTCATTAGCCTTGTCAATAAGCTTCTGTACCGCCTCAACCACATCGGAGGAGCTCTCCACTATCATCCTGATATCCTCATCCTCCACCATATTGGTCAATCCATCTGTGCACATGAGGATCCTGTCGTTCTCCTTCAGCTCGATATCGAAGAAGTCCACTCTGATATCCTCATCTCCCCCTATAGCCCGGGTGATCTTATTCTTCATAGGATGCACTCTGGCTGCAGATTCCTCCAGCTTACCCGCTCTGACCATTTCCTCCACAAGACTGTGATCTCTTGTGATCTGGCTTATACGGTCATTTATGATATATAATCTGGAATCTCCGACATTCGCCACATACAGATAGTCGTCGATGATAGTAGCCACCACAAGGGTAGTACCCATGCCCTCATGTCCGGGAAGCCTCTCCGCTTCACCGATCAATCCGGTATTGGCCACTTCATATGCATGTCTTATAAGTCTTATGGGATTCTTTTCGTGAGATGATCCTATCTCATTGACAACGGTTTCAGTGGTATACCTTGATGCGTAGTCTCCCGCAGCATGTCCGCCCATTCCGTCCGCGACAATGAAAAGGTTCGGCAGATTACCTACCGGCTCTTCCGAAGTATAGACATAGTCCTGATTTATTTTCCTTTTCTGACCCACATCGGTCATTGAAAAGGTCTTTATCATCTTAACCTCCACACAAAAAAAGCCCAACCATGAGCTGTGACGCACTACAAATTTATCACATAAGAGTCCGAGTTTCAACTTTTTCCATGTTTTATGCACTCCCGCACTCATGCCCGCACTCCCGCACTCATGCCCGCACGCCTGCCGCACTCATACCCACACTCCCACACGCCCGGCCCACTATTGCATCATGCCCGCATGCTGCGATTGTGCTATCAAGGCGTTTCAAGTATAATGTTCGGTGTTGATCCACAGTAAAATCAGGAAAGATTAGTGACAATGAAGATCGTATTTTTCAACGGCGGACTCGCCAATCAGGTTTTTCAGTATATATTCTACAGGTTCTGTCAGTTAAGAAACCCCGAAGAGGAATGGGTCCTGGACGATTCATTTTTCTTTCTGCATCAGGTACACAACGGATATGAGCTGGAGAAGGTTTTCGGACTGCATCCCGATCTTTTGAGCAATACCTTTGACAGGGATGTATGGGAATACATGCTGGAGCTGCATCGCAGTGAGAATAAGAGCGTTCCCCAGATCCTTCTGGAAAACGGTACGGATATAAAGATGGCCATAGATTCGGATAACTGGACGGAGTGGAATCCCTTCAAGGGCCCCATCATCACAACACCGGTGGGAAAGTTCATCCCGAAGGTTGCGGATATCGAGGGCAATATATATTATCACGGTTACTGGATACACGAGGGATGGTTTCATGCCATCGAGGACACATTACGTAAGGAGCTGGTATTCCCTCCCATAGACGAGCCTCACAACGTGGAATACATGGAGCAGATAAAGGGAACCCATTCCTGCTCTTTGCATGTAAGGAGGGGTGATTACGTCACTCTTGGTGTTGCGGGCCCCGATGAGACTTACCATAAATGGATCACCCTCATGCTTGAACATGTGCCGGATATGACCCTCTTTGTTTTTTCCGATGATACGGAATACTGCAAGGGCCATATCCATGAGATGGGTCTGGATCTTCCGAAGAAGGTGGTCTTCGTTTCCGGAAACCGGGGCGAAAAGTCCTTCAGGGATCTGCAGCTCATGAGCTGCTGCAAAAATATGATAAACGGCAACAGCGCTTTCTGTTATCTGGCTGCTCTGCTGAATAAGGACCTGGAAGGCATCATAAGCCCCGATCACCGCAAGGTCTGAGGCCTTCACCTCATCATGCCAAAGCCGCCCCTTGTCTCATCACCGAAGGAGGAAGAAATCTCCTCTAGGGTTATGGTCTCCTCACTATCTCCGATCTTTAATGTGTAGGTCTCCCCAACTGTCATTTCGGGGCAGCTTATGGTCAAAGCACTGAAGGACTGAGGCACTTCATATGAAATAAGTACGTTGCCATCTTCATCTAAAAGCTCTACCCTTGTACCTGCATCGACTCCTTCATTGTCTATGTACAGGAAGGATGCCTGCTTTGATCCCTCATCCAACTTCTCCACCATGGAAGAGCCGCCGCATGCTACCACATATCCTCCGTTGACTGCCGCCTTGCCGCCCATCTCGCTGGCGAAGTCGATGGCACAGTTGCTTCCGCTGTTTACCATGCTCACATATATCTCTCCGCCATCGATGATCACGTCGCCGTTGGAGTCGATACCGTCGGCATCACGTCCCGAATCATTGATAATGGTGAGCTTACCGCCGCTTATACGGATGTACGTTTCCACATCCTCAGAGTCCTTCAAGGCATCATCGCCTGATCCATCCTCATCATCAGCCTGCATACCGTTACCATCCTCAGGTCTTCCGGGCATCCCGTTGCCGCTGATGCCTCCTTGCATTTCTCCTCTGCCCTGCCTGAATTCCATACCGTTACCGCCATCTGGCCTTCCGGGCATCCCGTTGCCGCTGACACCTCCTTGCATTTCTCCTCTGCCCTGGCCGAAGTCCATGCCATTATCGCCTTCAGGTCTTCCGGGCATCCCGTTTCTGCTGATACCTCCTTGCATTCCGCCATCCGGTTTACCTCCGAAGCCTGCCTTGGGATCGCTGAACATATCACCGGACCCGCCGTTGGCATTCAGCCCGTCATCCTTACAGTATATGGTGGTATCGCCGCCTTCGATATCTATGGTCAGAGCTTCTATTCCCTCATAACACTCGGTCACATCTACTGTTCCGGCACTGATAAGGAAGGCAGTATCCGAATGGATCCCGTCGTCTGCCGCACCAACGGTGAGTTCTCCTCCCGCTATGGTCACATCTCCCAGGGAATGGATCCCATCGCCTCCGCTTGTTATGCCAAGGCTCCCGGATTCCATATAGAAATAGCCCTCTTCGCTGTTTATATACACACCGTCGTCGCCTGCATCCACAGTGACTGAAGCATTCATTATGCGTACACTGTCATTGGCCCTTATGGCATCTCCTGCTGCACTGACCTCTATTGTCCCGCCGGCGATGACCAGATCATCATTGGAATCAATACCATGCTTGTATTCTGAGGTTATCATAAGACTCCCGCTGCCGTTGATCGTCAGATCATCATGTGAGAAAAGAGCTCCGGTAACGTTATCGTCCTGTGCTTCCTTTGAGTACTCACTGCCGCAGGATAACTGATTTACTGTCCCATCCTTAAGTGTCACGAAAACCTTGTCAGCCTTTTTCACCAGGATCGCGGCATTATCGGAGCAGTTTACATCCACACCATCAAGCATGAGATAGACCTTTGAGGATTCATAGGCATCCACCACGATGCTGCCGTCATCAAGCTTCCCCGATATCACGTATTTCCCGCCGCCTGTGATGTAGACGCTCCCGTCCAGCACATATACTCCTTTGCCGGATATCTTTGCCTCATCCCCTTCAAGGGTTATGACAGTGGCATCATCCGTGCTCCAGGTACCGTTTTGATCATTGGCTGTAAAGTATTCGGTTCCTTCATAGCTCTCTGCATCCTCATCTACTATGGGCTCAAGCCCCAGAGATCTGCCGTTGATGAACAGTAGGGTTATGATCACCGCACATGCCGTTATTATGAGACATATGCGCTCTATGTTTTTATTTCCTGACAATGGACTCTCTCCTTATCAACCCATGTAATCGCCGTTATATGATACCAGCACCGCGCTGTCCACGCCATCGATCTCCGACAGCTCGTTTATGAAATCCGTGTCATCCTTCTCAAGCCTTATCTCAGCATTTACCTCAACGCTGCCCTTCCTGGCGGTTTTACTCTTAACAGTGCATTTCCTTGTCTTATCCTTAAGATAATCAAAGGCCCTTTTCTCACTTTCGCTTCCGTCACAGTTTATCACCACGATATATGGAGTGAAGGTCTGCCTGTGATTTGCAAAGACCAGTATCATCACCCCTATTATGATGCTCCCGAATACCGCCAGGGGAATAAGACCGGCTGCCAGCACTATACCTCCTGCTATGGCCCAGAAAAGGAAGGCAATATCCAAAGGCTCCTTGATGGCCGTCCTGAAACGTACGATGGACAAGGCACCGACCATACCAAGTGAGAGTACCACATTACTTGTAACGGCCAGTATCACAAAGGTAGTTATCATGGTAAGAGCCACAAGAGTCACTCCGAAGCTTGTGGAATACATGACTCCCGAATAGGTCTTCTTATATATGAAAAAGATAAATACTCCGATGGCAAAGGCCAGAGCCATGGCTAAGGCCATATCGAGAATACTTACGCTCGCTACGTTCTCCAGAAAGCTTGATTTGAAAATGTCACTGAATGTCATTATATTGTCTCCTCTCTTGTTTGCTTTTCTCCGTTATTCTTTGTTAATCCGCTATTGAGCTGCTGTTTTTATGTCCTTTGCTTATCTGCATCACAGGTCCCAAGGATCTTTCCGGCACTTAGGTTTCATGATGGATACCTCATCCGTAGATCCTGCACTGTGCATATTTTGAAAAGGCTGTGCTGCGGCAGTTTGTAAGCTGTACCGCATCCCTTATGATATCCGGAAGATAAGCATCCCATTTGACCTCAAGTATTATGAAAGCCTCACCTGCGCTCACGGTCACGCATGACTTATCCAGCATATCGGTTTCAAGAAGTCCCGTCCGTATGTTATGATCCAAAGTCACACGGACATTTCCGGGTCCGAATATAAAGGGCTCTCTCGTGTAATCAACGATGGTTTTGGGCCTTAAGCCCCGATTCTTCATCTTGCAGTACAGCTCACGTATCAGAGGATCCTCCTTTTCCATCATGAAATCCGTATCACCCCTAATGATGTCCGACACCTCATCCTGTGTAAGCTGTGCCTTATACTTGGTACCGAGGCCGTTCACCTTGCTCTTCTTCTCCAAAAAGATCATCGAGGGATCAAGGTCATAGCATCTTATGCGGAATTTCTCTCTCATGTTGACGCCGTCGCATTTCTCCCGTAAGGCTCTGTCATGCATGTCGTCAAAATAAAGACTCCTTATCAGATACCTGCCGTCCTTTGCATGTGGGTCGGGGGTTGCCACTGCCTTCATTCTCTGCCTTATGGTAAGCAGGTCCGCATAGGTTATCATGTGCTTCCACTCATGGCGGTAATGCTTCTCGTTTTCCATCCTGTCTCCTTTTGGGATCTATCCTGTATAAGTGTTTGATTCATATGAGGATAATGCTGTCCTGTCTGTTGGACTGATCTGATTTTTGACATTGTACATCAAAAAAAGGGCATCTCCGAAAATACCCCGAATTTTCACATATGATTCACAGATTGAACACAGGATCAGACCTGATCCTGATCTGGTATAGCTGTCGTAAAATAACCGGACTAATGCGTAGAATGGGCAAGCATTTGGTCAGTTATTTAAGAACAGCTATACCAAAGTACGGGCTCTCAGCTGCCCGCAGGCGCTGTCTATATCGCTTCCGAGTTCTCTTCTTACGGTAGCCTCGATCCCTCCCATGGCAAGGCGTTTCCTGAAGTCTTCCACGGACTTGTTATCCGGTCTTTTCAGATCATTCTCCCTCACCGGATTTACCGGTATGAGATTGACCACGCAGTTAAGCCCCCTTAAGAGTCCCGCCAGTTCGTCGGAATCCTTCTTCGAATCGTTTTCACCCTTTACCAGGGCATACTCAAAGGTAAGACGCCTGTGGGTCTCATCATAATAGTATCTCACCGCATCCATCAGTTCCTTAAGGCTGTACCTTTCGGCTATGGGCATGAGATGTCTTCTCTTTTCGTCATTAGGAGCATGCAGGGATATAGCCAGATTTATGGGCAGATGCTTCGCGGCGAGACTTTTGATCTGCGGTACGATGCCGCAGGTCGAGATGGTTATATTCCTTTTTGAGATACCCGCCCCGTCGCTGTCCGATATGATGGATACGAACCTTTGAACCTCATCAAGGTTGAGCAGCGGTTCTCCCGAACCCATGAGCACCACATTGGATATACGCTCACCGGTTTCCTTCTCCATGACATAGATCTGGCCTGCCATTTCTCCGGCACTCAGGTTCCTTATAAAGCCTCCGATAGTGGATGCGCAGAACCTGCACCCCATGGCGCATCCTGCCTGAGTGGAGATACAGGCGCTGTTCCAGCTCCTGTATCTCATGAATACAGACTCTATCATGCTGCCGTCGGTAAGCTTCAGGAGAAACTTCTTTGTACCGTCGATTTTGGAGCTTTGTATCCGGGTAATACCGGGATCACATATCAGGTATCGATCAAAGAGCTTTAGTCTCAACGCCTTTGAAAGGTCTGTCATCTCCTCAAAGGAAACAGCTCTCTTTCCGTGGATCCAGGTAAATATCTGCTTCCCTCTGAAGGACTGCTCACCAAGACCCGTAAGCTCCTTTGTCAATTCTTCCTTTGTAAGATCCGATATACATTTCATATTTTATGATCTCTCATCCCATATCCTGTCGCAGCAGCATTGCATCGCTTTGTAATGTATATGCGTACATCGATGTATTTCTATATGTGATCTCAGTAAGCATCAACGTTTGTCCTCATCCTGACAAGATACTCCTTGAGCTTTTCTATCTCATCTGCCGAAAAGTCGGAAAGTGCCGCATCGAAAATATCATCCAGCCGTTGTCCGACCATATCACGTATCTTTCGTCCTTTATCAGTCAGATAGATGGCATAGGCGCGTTTATTATCCTCAAGACGCCTTCTTTCTATAAATCCATTCTTCTCCATATTTGACAAAACCGTTGAAAGAGTGGCGCTTTTGACGTAACAGTTTCTTGCTAAATCCTTCTGCTGACACCCCTCATTCCGAACGAGATAAAGAAATATCTTCGGATTTCCGGTGTTCAGTCCATGATTTCCCATACCATTCTCAAGACGATTGGTAATAGACCAATACGCCTCATATAATTCACTCAAGCCGTGTCTTCGTACATCTTGTCTCTTCATACAGCATTCCCCCTGCAAGTCCTCAATTGCAACAATATAAACAATTATACAGTCTCCCTGTCCATGTGTCATCCGAATGTGACAGCTTTATTGTTACTATTCACAGCCGAACTGCGCACTTTGCTGCGCAGTTACGGCCCAAAGAATTGTGGCAGGCAGGGGTTTTGCCCCATTGCCGAAGGCAATTTAATTGGCAAAACCCGTTACGTTCGCAGCCTGAAAGGCTGTGAACAGTAACGCTTTATTGACACATGCATAAAAAATGATCTATAATCTTCAACAATTAGATATCTAACAGATAGATATCTGTTCTGCATTTTACATTCTCATGGGCATGCGGCCGCCATAAGGTCTCCCGTGAAAATACCGTTCACGATATGTTAATGACGACAAGGAGGTATGTCATTTATGAAACGCAAGAAATCTATTTCTATCAGGATCCAGTTGATCCTCATGTCCGTTTTACCGGTTATCGCAACAGGAGCCATCCTTATTATCATGACCGTTTCCAAATTGCATTCCGGCATGATGGATGAAGCATTGGAGGGACTGATGGCATCGGCTGAGATGTTCAGAGAACAGATCGCCATTACGGATATGGATCTTACCACGAATCAGCTTGAGGATGAGTGTAAGGCGTCCACCGGTTTTGATTTCACGAGGTTTGAGGGAGACACCAGAGCTTCCACATCGGTTGTCAAGGCTGACGGCAGCCGCCCCATAGGAACAAAAGCGGCAGACGAAGTCATCGAGGCTGTGCTGAAAAAGGGCCAGAGATTTACATCCACCAATACCGACGTTGCAGGTCAGAAATACTGTGTAGCCTATACTCCCATCAAGGATGAGAACGGCAATATCACAGGTATGGCCTTTGCAGGAAAACCTACCGCGGAGATCGAGGACACTATCCGGAAGAGCATCATACACATCGTCATAATTGGTATCGTGATAATCATGATCACATGTGTCGTTGTCGTCCTCGTCTCAAACAGTCTCATGAAGGCTGTGATCCGCATAAACACTGTTATAAACAAGCTTTCCGAAGGTGAATTTGAAAAGACCGATGATACTGTCAGCAGAGGCGATGAACTCGGCGAGATGATGAACAGTTCCAACGTACTCATCGATGTCTTGACCAATGTGATAAACGACATCAAATCCGTGTCCGGCACATTACGTGCCAAGGCCAGTGATCTGAGCGAGACGTCATCCCACTTAAGCGATACTACAGACGGTGTGTCAACTGCAGTTCAGGACATGGCATCAGGTGCCATCGATCAGACAGAATCCATCGAAAAGATGACCCAGAACGTGGACAATCTCTCACAGGCCATACGTACAGTTGCCGAGAATGCAGAAGCGCTTGCCGCATCCGCAGCCGATATGAGTACCGCTTCCCAGGAGTCGGCCAAGGCACTTGAGCAATTGTCAGAGAACATGAATTCCATGGAATCTGCCGTTACGGAGATAAGCGTTACCATGGAGGATACCAATATCGCTGTTAAGAACGTTAATGAAAAGGTTGACGGCATCAACAATATCGCTTCCCAGACCAACCTCCTCGCACTCAATGCTTCCATCGAGGCAGCAAGAGCAGGCGAAGCAGGAAGGGGATTTGCGGTTGTTGCGGAAGAGATCGGAAGCCTTGCTACCGAGTCCTCTCAGACTGCCGATGAGATACGTAATGAGATGCTGCATCTGCTCAATCAGGCAGAAAAGGCCAGTGCCAATGCCAAAGAGGTCAGCAACATCGGCAACAACGTTATCAGCGTCCTCGGCGAAACCGTGGAGAAGATCAACGCCCTCATGGACGACGTCAGATCCACTGTTGACGGTGTTAATAACATCTCTGCTCTTACAGAGGAGTGCGATGCATCAAAGATGGTGATAGTGGATGCCATAAGCAACCTCTCCGCCATTTCAGAAGAATATGCTGCCTCCACTCAGGAGACCTCCGCATCCATGCAGGAGATCAATGCCAACATCAATACTCTGGCCGGCAGCGCAGAGGAGCTTATGAATGTTGCTCATAAGCTTGATGATGATCTGGAGTTCTTCAAATTATAATTTATGACGTTTTCTTCCATTGTTTGATATGCCTGTATATCTTACGGAAAACCCCGGCTATGATCATTCATAGCCGGGGCTTTCTATTGATACCAAATACCGGTAATTTAAGCCAGTTATATCAGGCAGTCACTGCTTATGCATCAGGGCGTAATAAAAGCCGTCGCAGGGATCGACCCCCTGGATGAACTTCCTTTCCAAAATTTTATGTAAACCCTTATTCTCCAGGTATTCCCTCTGTCTCATCCCTTCTCTGTCAGTAAGGGTACATACAGAATATAGCAGGATCCCGCCGGGTTTCAGATATCTGACTGCATTGTCTGCCATTTCTCTTTGAAGTTTACATAACGAATCAATGCCCTCAGGGCTTACCCTATATTTTATGTCAACTTTTCTCCCCATCACACCCAGACCGGAGCAGGGCAGGTCCGCTATGATGATATCGTACCTCTCATCAAGGCTCCCATCGTATACCGCAGCATCACGTATAGCGGTATCTATATTGGAAACACCCATTCTTGCTATATTTTCTCTGATCTTTTCTGTTTTCTCCTCCGAGATGTCACATGCATCAATCCGTCCCTTATCTCCCATCAGTTCTGCAAGGTACAGACTCTTGCCACCGGGAGCAGCACACATGTCCAGTGCATTTATGTAATCCATTTTGCTATGATTTATGTTAACATATTCCTTCCACAGATCCCATACAGCATACTGTGACGAAAGATCCTGTATGATATAGAGTCCCTCATTGAAACTCTTTGATCCTGCAGGGTTAAGGCCTCCGTTTTTTGCAAAGAGGACTCCGGGCGGCAGATCCCCTGTACTTTGGATGGTCCTATCCCCACTCTCCCATCCTGCCATGTCGGTGACCTCCACCCCCTCTTTCTTAAGCAGGGCTGCAAGTTCTAAGACAGTGATCTTGGCGGCGTTTGTCCTAAGACACAGCCCCGGATGCTCCACAAGACTCTTTATCACAAGCTCTGCCTTCTGATCCCCCAGATCTTCCCTGAGGATGGCTGCCACCGGATATGGGCAGGAGTATTCGGTCTCCATATCAGGATATGATATACCTCCATCCCTTAGCCTTATTATGCCCCTTAAGACACCGTTCACAAAGCCCTTCAATGCAGCCATATGCTTCCATGCAGCAAGCTTAACTGCTTCGTTGACGGCTGCACTGTCCGGCACATGATCCATGTAGAGGATCTGGTATGCCCCCATCCTTATGATCTGCCTGATAGTGCCCTTCATCTTCGATGTCTTAATGGAAGCAGCCTGATCGATAACGTAGTCCAGGCTCATCTGCCTTTCCACAACGCCCTCGCAAAGGGTCTTTATAAAGGCTCTGTCCCGCCTTTCCAGATATGCATACTTTGTCAGCACGGAAGATAAGAGGGGGCGAAGCATCGTCCCCTCCTTCTCATATTCAAGCAGTATTTCAAGTACTATCCTTCTTGTTTCCATATCTGCGGGATCTAATCCCTTCTCCTTCCGAACAGCAATACAAGTCTCATGAGCGACAGGATGGAAGCAAAGGCCGATGCCACGTAGGTCATGGCGGCAGCCGAGAGTACCTTCCTGGAATCACGTATCTCCGCATCGTTCAGGATGCCTAAAGACCCCAAAAGCCTGAGAGCCCTTCCGGATGCATCAAACTCCACAGGAAGAGTCACCAGCTGGAAAAGCACTCCAAAGGAAAACACGAAGATACCCAGATTGATAAGTGTCTGGTTCATCCCCAGGAATGCTCCAAGTATGCAGATGGGAACACCTGCCCTTGAGCCTATGTTTGCCACAGGCACAAGAGCTGATCTTATATTAAGAGGCACATATCCTGTATGGTGCTGTAAAACATGGCCGCACTCATGAGCCGCAACACCTATCGCCGCTACGGATCTTGAGTTATAGGTGGAATCAGAGAGATTCACCACCCTGGTCCTTGGATCATAATGATCCGTAAGATCTCCGGCTACATGCTGCACTCTCACATCCATGATCCCCTCGGAATAAAGGATCTTCTGTGCAGCTTCCGCCCCTGTCATACCCGTTGTGGAAGCGACCCTCGAATATTTCTTAAAGGTGCTTGAGACCTTGGCAGATGCTATACCCGTCACGATCACTCCTATGATGAGCAATATGATCGTCGGGTCAAATCCGTAGTAATATCCCATATCCTAATCCTCCCTTGACGTCAGTCTGTCTCCCTCTTTAAGCGGGAATCCCAGCAGGAAATCGTGGGCACTCATTCTTTTCCTGCCTTCAAGCTGGAGCTCCTTGATCCTTAGAGCTCCGTTTTTACAATAAACACTGAAGCCGTCCTTAGTCACATCTCCAACGCATCCGATCTCTCCCGACCCGTCGGTGACCGTCGCACTCCATATCTTAAGAGTTTTTCCGTTAATGTATGTATATGCCGAAGGCCATGGATTCAAAGCCCTTATCATCCGCTCTATACTTTCCGCGTCATCTGACCAGTTGATGGATCCCATGTCCTTTTTTATCATCCTTGCATAGGAAGAGGATGCCTCATCCTGAGGCACGGGAGTTATCTCCCCCTTTTCCAGTTTCTTTATGGTATCGATAAGCAGCTCTCCTCCGACATGAGCCAGCTTGTCGAATAAAGACCCGCCGGTATCGTCATCTGCTATCTCCACCTCAACCTGGGACAGCATATCACCTGTATCCAGGCCTTCACCCATCTGCATGATGGTAACTCCGGTAACCTTCTCCCCGTCCAATATGGCTGTCTGTATGGGAGAAGCTCCCCGAAGCTTCGGCAGCAGGGATGCGTGCACATTTATGCATCCAAGACGGGGGATATCGAGGACCTCCCTTGAAAGGATCTGTCCGAAGGCCGCCACAACGATAAGATCACAGCCGGTTTCTTTAAGCCTTGCAACAGAAGCCTCATCCTTTATCCTTTCAGGCTTGAACACCTCAAGATCATGATCTGCGGCATATCTTCCCACATCGCTCATCTGAAGCTTGCCGCTCCGCCCCTTTGCCTTATCCGGTTGTGTTACAACAAGGGCTATATCATATCCGGCCAGAACCAGAGCATCAAGGGTCACCGCCGCAAAATCGGGAGTCCCCATAAATACGATCTTCAACGTCTTATTCCTCTTCTACGCTGTCTACGTCCTTCAGTACACCTATGACTCTGTGTACATACATCTCTCCGTCCAAGTGGTCACACTCGTGGCACACGCATCTGGCAAAGATCCCTTCACCCTCCATGGTAACGCTTTCCAGGTTCTCATTCTGAAATTCCACTACTACTCGCTGTGGGCGCTTTACTATCCCTGTCTTGCCGGGTACGGAGAGGCAGCCCTCATAGCCTTCCTGCTCTCCTTCCGTCTCCTTTATGACAGGATTGATCATGACAATGGGTTCCGCATCCTCCTCATCGGATACGTCCACCAGTATTATCCTCTTTAAGACACCTACCTGCACTGCAGCAAGCCCGACTCCGTTCTGCTCATACAGAGTCTCCTTCATGTCCTCTATAAGCTCCCTTGTCCTGTCGGTTATCATGTTAACCTCTTTGGACCTTTTCTCCAGTATGGGATCTCCCATGATCCTTATCTGTCTTAATGCCATTTTCTCACTCCGGACTATAAAAATAATGGATGTTTGGGGATACACCTCAAACATCCATTATTATATCACACTTGGATTTATAAGTATAAATCTGTCACCGCCAAAGTCGGGATATCATCCCTTCTTACGCTTTGAAAGCACGTCCAGAGTGACTGCAAGGAGCAGAACCATACCCTTGAAGATCTTCTGTACATCGGTTGTGAATCCCATCAGGGACATTCCGTTATTCAGTATACCCATGATGAAAGCTCCGACTACGGCTCCGACTATGGTACCTGCACCACCGGCAACTGCTGCGCCTCCGATGTAGCAGGATGCGATGGCATCCATCTCAAATCCGTCACCGGCCTTGGGTGTTGCGGATCCGTTTCTTGCAGCAAGCACTATACCTGCTATCGAAGAAAGAAGACCCATGTTCACATATACCCAGAAGAAAACCTTATTGGTATCGATACCGGAAAGGTT
>CAMOIV010000028.1 GCA_946616305.1 uncultured Lachnospiraceae bacterium
AATAAAGTATGACTTTTCACTGCTTTGACGGAGGAGGCATATGTTGTTATCATACCATACAGACAAGGCTAACCCCTTTGAGAAAGCCTGCGATGTGGCAATAGGCCGTATGGATTTGCCATAGCGTAGATGGCATGGCTGTTGATATAACCCTGGCTGTTACGATACAAAAGCACATACCGAAGCGGCGGTATGTTGATGGGGAGAGTATAGGACAGATGACGGATGATAGCAGAATAAACAAGACCGGCGGGAAAAACGACGTACTGACGCGTCTGTTCTTCAAGCTTCTGCCGGTACAGATCATGATAGTTGCAATGGGAGCCATCAATTCCATCGTTGACGGTACAGTGGCAGGCAGATGTATAGATGCCGGCAGCGTTGGTGTGGTAGGGCTTTCCTATTCCTTTGTTAATCTGATAAATGCCACCTCTTCTGTGCTGCTGGGAGGCTCTTCGGTATTATGCGGCAGAGCCATGGGAAGCGGTGACGTTAAAAAGACCAACGTGGTCTATTCGCTCGATATGACCCTTTCCCTGCTCTTTGGAGTCTTATTCACGGTATTTGGCGCGGCGTTTCCGAGGGTTATAGCGGATATACTGGGAGCCAGCAGTGAGCTTAGAGGGAATCTTATCATATATCTTATGGGTTATTCCATCGGTATCATCCCACTGATCCTGTCGCAGCAGACAGCGGCCTTCCTCCAGATGGAGAGACAGAATAAGCTGGGCTACATAGGTATAGCCGGGATGCTCATAACCAATATTGTAACGGATATCGTTTTTGTAATGGTGTTTGACATGGGTGTTTTCGGCCTTGCACTTGCCACATCCATAAGCAACTGGGTTTATTACCTGATACTGGCAACCTACTATATGCGTGGCAGATCCCAGTTCAAGCTGAGTATAAGGGATATAGACTGGAGCCTTGTATGGCCTGTCATCAAGATAGGATTTCCGGGAGCGATGCTGATGTTCTGTCTGTCCTTCAGGGCCATGATCATGAACCGGATATTGCTTAAATATACCGGGAATGACGGTCTTTCAGCTCAGGCCGCTCTTGATATGATAAGAGGGTTGTTCACGTCATTTGCCCTGGGTATCGCCGCCACATTCAGGATGCTTTGCAGTGTTGCCTACGGAGAGGAGGACAGGGACTCACTGAAGAGGCTTGTGAAGATCGCCATGGTAAAGACACTTCCTCTCTCCCTGGGAATATCAGTTCTGGTGTTACTGCTGTCTTCGTATCTTTCAAGTATATTCTTCCCGGATACTGCATCCGTTGCATACGGCTACTGCAGAAGCCTGTTTGCAGTTTTTTCCTTCTGCATACCGCTTATCGTGTTCTGCTGCACTATAGCCGACTACTTCCAGGCGACAGGACACAATCTGTATGTGAACGTCCTGTCTGTATTTGACGGACTTGTCTCTATGCTGATCCCTACCGTTATACTGGCTCCCCTTATGGGGGCTTTGGGCATATGGATCTCCAATCCCATAGGTATGATCCTGACGCTGCTTTTGTCCGTGATCTATGTGATCATCCGGACGAAGGGCATCCCTTCGGATGCTGACGGCTGGATGCTCCTTAGCAGGGATTTCGGAGTGAGGGATGAGGACAGGCTCGCTCTTATGATCGAGGATATGGATGATGTGGTAAAGACTTCATCCAGGGTACAGGAGTTCTGCCTTGGTCACGGGATGGAAAGGAAGCGGGCGTATTATGCGGCCCTGGGTCTGGAGGAAATGGCCGGAAATGTGGTAAATCACGGATTCCTTGGAGATAATAAGAAGCATATAGTTGAGGTAAGGACCATAATAAAGGAAGAGGGAGTGCTGCTCAGGATCAAGGATGATTGTATTCCCTTTGACCCCATGGAGATGGCGCAGCTGCTGTCGGGGGAGGATCCTGCCAAGAATATCGGGATCAGGATGATAAACAATATCGCCGACGAGATGACATACCAGAACATAATCGGACTCAATGTCTTAAGCATAAGATTTTTCGACAATGCAGAGCCTGAAGCGGCAGATACGTAAGGAATAAGGACATTCCGGGGCTTCTGTCATGTTGGAAATATCCTAAACGTTATGATATACTCTTTCAGATGCCGCGACGGGATGAGCGGGAGGGCGTTGGGCTCGGGTATTTAAGAACCGTTATACCTGATGATGGCAGATGATATGAAGCTTTTCGGAGGATAACATGCTGATAGGCGATGTAAACATGCTTTTCAGTTATATCAATACAGGTCTTCGGGACAAGTATGAGGACCTTGAGGATATGGCCGCAAGCGAAGGCTTTGATGCGCAAGAGGTCAGGAAAAAGCTTGAGGACGCGGGCTTTTGCTACGAGAACGGGCGATTCCTGAAGAAATAAAACATCACTAATACATGATCTATGATCATAGATAAGGAGACAGATCAATGAAACAGAAACCTGTAGTATTGATGGTGCTCGACGGCTATGGAATGTCGGACATCCATGAAGCAAATGCTATCTATATGGCAAAGACCCCTGTCATGGACAGACTGATGAAGGAATGCCCCTTTAAGAAGGGATTTGCATCAGGACTTGCTGTCGGACTTCCCGACGGACAGATGGGTAATTCGGAAGTGGGACATATGAATATAGGCTCCGGCCGTATCATATATCAGGATCTCACCCTCATAACCAAATATATCCGGGAGGGCGTATTCTTCAAGAATGAGGAATTGCTGAGGGCGATAAACAATTGCAAGGAAAAGAACTCGGATCTGCACATCTGGGGACTCTTATCAGACGGAGGCGTGCACAGCCACAACACTCATCTGTATGCCCTGATCGAAATGTGCAAGAGAGAGGGACTTGAGAGGGTATATGTACACCCCTTCTTCGACGGAAGAGATACACCCCCTGCATCAGGTAAAGGATACCTGCAGGAGCTCAAGGATAAGATGGATGAGATCGGAGTAGGTAAGATAGCCTCCCTTTCCGGACGTTATTATGCCATGGACAGGGATAATAACTGGGATCGTATCCAGCTTGCATATGACAGCCTGGTAAAGGGAGAAGGCATTAAGGCAGAGGATCCCATACAGGCTATGCAGGATTCATATGATAAGGATGTAACGGATGAGTTCGTGATCCCTACCGTGATAGTAAATAAAGACGGCTCACCGGTATCCGTGGTCAAGCCCGACGATTCGGTGATATTCTTTAATTTCCGTCCCGACAGGGCAAGGGAGATAACAAAGGCATTCTGCTTTACCGATGATGATATAAACGCACAGAGCGGTGATGCTTCGGATACGAAATGCATCAAGTATCTGAAGAGGGCCAATGGTTTCATGCCTCTCACATACGTGTGCTTTAAGGATTACGACGAGACCATACCCAACAAGTTCGTGGCGTTCAAAAAGGAAGAGATAACCAATACTCTGGGCAAATATCTGGCTGACAACAACCTGAAGCAGTTAAGGCTTGCAGAGACCGAGAAATACGCCCACGTGACCTTCTTCTTTAACGGCGGCATAGAGGAGCCTAATGAGGGAGAGGACAGGATACTTGTTAATTCTCCTTCCGTCGCAACCTACGATCTTCAGCCTGAGATGAGCGCTCCCGAAGTATCCGAGAAGCTTAATGAAGCTATAAGATCCGATAAGTATGACGTGATCATCATTAATTTCGCCAATCCCGATATGGTAGGCCATACCGGTGTTCTGGATGCGGCAATAAATGCCATAGAGCGGGTAGATCAGTGTGTAGGAAGCGCTGTGGAGGCAATAAAGGAGAAGAACGGTGTATTGTTCATCTGTGCCGATCACGGTAATGCCGAGCAGATGATAAACTATGATACGGGCGAGCCTCATACGGCACATACCACAAATCCTGTCCCCTTCATACTGTTCAACTATGATCCGGAATACACTCTGAGGGAGGGCGGAAAGCTTTGTGATATCGCACCTACTCTGCTTCAGATAATGGATATGCCCATACCGAAGGAGATGACAGGGGAATCACTGCTTATAAAGAAGGACTGATACTTTATGTCAACCATAGAGATCATAAGACCCGACGATATCGAGAAAAGAAGCTTTGAGATAATCGAGGAAAGATTAAAGGCACAGAATATTTCTGTGCCTTTTGATTTGCCGGAAAAAGATAAAGAGCAGGCACCTCTCATCAAAAGCATAGTATACCGATGCATCCATACCACAGCGGATCTTGACTACGCCACCACTCTGGAGTTCTCATACGGGGCAGCAGGGATCCTTAGGGAGCTCATATCGGGAGGGGCGGATATCATAACCGATACCAATATGGCCCTGACAGGGATCAATAAGAACAAGCTCCGTGAATTTGGGGGCAGGGTGCACTGTTTTATGGCTGATTCCGATGTATGCCGATATGCGAAGGAAAAAGGGACCACAAGGGCATATGCGTCCATGAAAAAGGCGTACAGCTTAACAGGATTACATAATATTTTTACGGATGAAGAAGAAAGAGGGATACATCCAGATATACCAAGGGATAGCGAAGATACGAGTAAAAATCGATTATGTAAACATATAGTATATGCCATAGGCAATGCACCAACCGCATTATTATGTTTACATAATATGTATTTAGAAGAAGGATATAAGCCGGATTTTATAATAGGGGTGCCGGTTGGCTTTGTTAATGTGGTTCAGTCAAAGGAGCTGATTATGTCAACGGATATTCCCTATATCATAAACCGGGGAAACAAGGGTGGAAGTACGGTGGCAGCTGCCATAATCAATGCAGTATTGTACAGCCTGTAAGAGGCATGGAATGGCGATATGAGAGAGGGCTATACTACAGGAAGCTGTGCCGCGGCGGCAGCCAAGGCGGCAGCATATATGCTTTTTACGAAGGAGAAGACGGAGACTGTAAGGATCACTGTCCCAAGAGGAGATGTGTTTTATGCACAGATCCTTGATATAAGCCTGAGAGAAGACAGCGTGAAATGCGCCGTAAAAAAGGATGCCGGAGATGATCCGGATGTGACGGACGGCCTGCTCATCTATGCCGAGGTAAGACGCCGGGAGGACGGAGACGCTGGCGGGAAATCTGACAGGCCCGACCTGGCAGATGGCAGTGCGGATAAGACCGGAGAGTGCAGTGCAGATGGCAGTGCGGATACGCCCGGAGAGTGCAGGGCAGACGATGTCGAAATAAACAGCACAAACGCCATGGGAGGCGGGAAAGGCGCTATAAGCATCCGGATCCTGGGCGGCGAGGGCGTCGGACGGGTCACAAAGGGAGGATTGGATCAAAAGATAGGAGAGTATGCCATTAATTCTGTCCCAAGGCAGATGATAAAAGAGGCTGTATCTGGGGCGTATGAGGAAGCGTCGGCGGCCGCTGATCTCAGGGACTTTTATTTGTCCGGAATAGATGTGATAATATCCGTACCGGGAGGAGAAGAGGCTGCAAAAAGAACCTTCAATGAACGTCTGGGTATAGTCGGCGGCATATCGATTATAGGGACCTCGGGCATAGTGGAGCCTATGAGCCGCAAGGCAGTCATCGATACCATAAGGCTGGAGCTTGGACAATACCATGACATGTACGGCGACAGCGTGGTGATCTCACCGGGTAATTACGGACAGAGATTCCTTATGGATGAATACGGGTTTGACATCGATAAGGCGGTGAAATGCTCGAATTTCATAGGAGAGACTATAGAAAGCTGTGTGGACATCGGATTTAAGAACGTGCTGATATGCGGTCATGTGGGCAAACTCATAAAGCTGGGAGCAGGTATCATGAACACACACAGCCATGAGGCGGATGCCAGGATGGAGGTGCTCTCTGCTGCCGGGATAAGGCTTGGGCTTGATAATGAGATGCTTAACAGGATACTTGATGCCAACACTACCACGGAAGCCTTGGGGATCATAGACGAAGACAGTTCGGTTAACATAAAACAGATCATGTCCCTTGTGATGGAGCGCATCATGTATTACCTGAATATGAAATGCCGGAACAGGATAAAGTGCGAATGCATGGTCTACTGCGACGGATATGGACTGCTGGCTGCATCTTACGGGGCAGAGGCACTGCTGGATGATATCATGAACAACATGAATACAGGCGGTAGGTGAAGGCGGGCCATAAAGGCCGGGCTATAAAGGACGGGTCATAGAAGACGGGCCATAGTCTTGGAGTGGAGGATACTTGGTACATTTTGTGGGAGCAGGGCCGGGAGCGGCCGATCTTATAACAGTCAGAGGAATGAGACTTCTTGAGAAGGCGGATGTGGTGATATATGCCGGTTCTCTGGTCACAGAGGAGCTTCTTTGCTATTGCAGGAAAGATGTGACTCTCTATGACAGCGCTCTCATGACTCTCGAAGAGGTTATACATACCATAAAGGAAGCCGACGGTAAGGGGTGCGATATAGTGAGGCTGCACTCCGGAGATCCTTCCATATATGGGGCCGTCAGGGAACAGATGGATGCGTTATGTAAACTTGGTATTGACTACGATATGACACCGGGAGTCACAGCGGCCTTTGCCGCAGCCAGTGAACTCGAGATGGAATTCACCCTTCCCGGTGTGACACAGACCTTCATCATAACAAGACTGGAGGGCAGGACACCGGTGCCGGAGCAGGAGTCCATCAGGAAACTTGTGGGGACCGGAGCGTCCATCGCCATTTACCTTTCGGCAGGGCTTATAGAAAGATTAAGAGACAATCTTTCGGGGGTGGTACCCGATGATACGCCGGCGGCCATAGTATATAAGGCAAGCAGAGTGGATCAGAAGATGGTGGTGACTACACTTGGAGGCCTGAAGGAGGCTGCTGTATCTTACGGCATAGACAGTACAGCAGTGATACTCCTGGGAGGAGCCGTGAGTCAGAGCGGATATGCAAGGTCAAGGCTTTATGATCCCGGATTTACCACGGGATTCAGAAAGGGAAAGGAATGAGCAGACTTATAATCACTTTTACGGATGAGGGAGAAAAACTCTCGGCCCGCCTTATGGAGGTTATGCCGGAATTTGCCGGGGCCTTTGGTTATAGCGGCCATAAGGAAAAAGCCAGAGGCAGACATGGTTTACATAAATTGATCAGGAAGAATTTCGAGACAGGAGAATGCATAGTCTTCATCTCGGCCATGGGTATCGCTGTCAGGAAGATAGCCCCGTTTATTAAGGATAAGATGACAGACCCTCCGGTGATCGTTATGGATCAGGCGGGACAGTTCGTGATACCTCTGCTATCCGGCCATACAGGAGGAGCCAATGAGATCAGCCAGAGGATCGCCGAAGCCATAGGTGCTGTACCTGTGATCACCACCGCCAGTGATGTGAGCGGGACTTTTGCCGTAGATGAATATGCCAGGAAAAACGGATATCATACGCCGGACAGAGATCAGGCTCTTGCCATGTCAGCCGGTGCAGTGGCGGGGAAAAAGGTGGAGATCAAGGAGGATCTCTTCGGGCAAACGGTTCACATAAAATCAGAGGATATACAGATGTGTCTTTATAAAAGGCCCTACGTACTTGGAGTGGGCTGTAAAAAAGGCACAAGCTTCGCTAATATTGAAGTTTACATAAATTCTATTCTTGATAAGTACAATATCAACATCAACGATATAGGTCTTGTAGCGAGCATAGATCTCAAAAAGGATGAACCGGGACTTATCGAATGGTGTGATGCCCACAGAAAGAAGCTTGTCACCTTCTCGGCCGAGGAGCTGATGGCTCAGGATGGAGATTTCACTCCCTCAAAGTTTGTCATGGAGACAACCGGGGCGGATAATGTATGTGAGAGAGCCATAGTAGCGGCAGGCGGCAGGGTCACCATCAGAAAGCTCTCAAAATACGGTGTGACAGTAGCGCTGGGGAGGATCAGATGAAGAGGCTCTTCGTCATCGGCCTTGGACCGGGAGATGAGAGATATCTTACGGGAGAAGCTGTGGAAGCATTGGATAACAGTGAAGTCATAGTAGGATATAAGGTTTACATAAATCTATTGCCTGAAAGATACAGGGCAAAGGAGCTGTATGCCACCGGGATGGGGGACGAGACGGGGAGATGCATCGCAGCTCTTGATATGGCGTCACAGGGCAGGGATACGGCTGTCGTATGCAGCGGAGACGCGGGAGTATACGGCATGGCAAGCCTTATACTTGAACTGGCGGAAGGCAGGATCCGTGAGGAACACAAAGAGGTTGACATAACTATTATACCCGGTATCACGGCGGCACTTTCCTGTGCCGCGCGTCTCGGAGCACCCATAGGAAACGATTTTGCCGTGGTCTCTCTTTCTACAGCCCTGACTCCCTGGGAAGAGATAGAAAACAGGCTTATATGCGCCGCAAAAGGGGACTTTGTCACGGTGATCTATAATCCTAAAAGCAGGACCAGGACCGAGACACTTGATAAGGCATGTGATATAATGATTGATTGTCTGGGCGGCGACAGGATCTCGGGCTATGTGAGGAACATGGGCAGGGATAATGAGGTATCAGCCATCTGTTCCCTGAGAGAGCTTAAGGACGCTGACATAGACATGTTTACAACGGTCTTTGTGGGTAACAGCAGGACAAGGATCATAGGAGATAAACTGATAACGGGAAGGAAGTATCTGAATTGAGCAGGATATTGGTATTTGCAGGAACAACGGAAGGCAGGAAGGTAGCGGAGAAGATCTCTCTTGCAGGAGTCAAGGGACTGGTATGTGTGGCAACGGACTACGGTACCCAGGTCATGCCGGAGATGGACGGGATCGAAGTGAGGTCGGGAAGGATGACCGAATCCCAGATGGAGGAGCTCATGGCAAGCGAGGAGTTCTACTGTGTGGTCGATGCCACACACCCCTATGCCACGGTAGTCTCCGAGAATATAAAGGCTGCATGCCAGGCCAGCATGCTGGAGTATATCAGACTTAAAAGGGATACCAGCGTAAACTCCGATTTCAGCAAACCCGGAGTGCATTATTTTGATGACAATGAGACCTGTGCCAAGGCTTTGGAAGGAACAAGGGGTAATATCCTCCTGACTACGGGAAGCAAGGATCTGTCGGTCTACATGCAGAGAGGCTCTCTTAAGGAAAGGCTTATAGCAAGGGTACTTCCGGGGAGCGAGAGTATAGAGGCCTGCGAGGAGCAGGGACTGTCAGGCAGGGATATCATCGCCATGCAGGGACCCTTCAGCAAGGATATGAACCTGGCGCAGATAAGAGATTATAAGATAAACGTACTTGTGACCAAGATGTCAGGCGCAGCAGGAGGATTTTTCGAGAAAGCCCTTGCCGCCGATGAGGCCAAGATAAACCTGTTCGTCATCGGGGATCCCGATTCTTCGGACGGTTTCAGTTATGAGGATGTATGCGCAAGGCTAAGTACCATCACCGGTGTCCGCATAGGGCGGGACAGGCAGTTTGAGGTATGTGTGATAGGCTGCGGCATGGGAACCGATAACACACTTACCTACGAAGCAAGGACAGCCATAGAAGACGCAGAGTATGCCTTCGGTTCCAAGAGACTGGTGGAAAAGTACGGCAAGGCGAATCAGAGCTTTCCGTTCTATAAGCCTACTGACATAATCCAGTACCTTGACAGGCTTTCATCTTCACTGGCCAAGGATACCATCAAAGCAGTGGTGCTGTATTCCGGAGACTCCGGATTCTACAGCGGAGCAAAGGAGCTGATACCGGCACTGGATGAATGGCGTGCAGAACAGAAGGGCAGGGGCACTACGGTTTACATAAAACAGATACCGGGTGTCACATCCATTTCCGTGCTGTCTTCTCTCATGGGTATCAATTACGAGAATGCCAATATCATGTCCATGCACGGCGTTGAACAGAATTATCAGTCGGATATGGACGTAGTCTCCTCCGCAAGGAGAAACGAGAGAACCTTCCTTCTCCTGTCAAAGAGTGCCGATCTGGTTTATTACGCACAGCTTCTTGAAAGATCCGGTCTGGGACATCTGAAGATGGTCCTGGGTGTAAACATGGGAGATGTGGAAGGAAGGACCTACGGCTTTATCGCCGAAAATGCAGCAAAGATCAATCCCGAGAACCTTCAGGAGGGACTTGCCACGCTGTATATCGATAATGAGGAACCTCTCATCACCAGAGGCTTCACCATGTCGGATGAGGAATTCGAAAGGCAGGAGGGCATACCCATCACCAAGGAGGAATACAGATATGTTGTCCTTGGCAAGCTGGGCCTGAAGAGAGGAGAGATCTTCTATGACATAGGAAGCGGCACCGGATCCATAACCGTTTCCGCCGCAGGTATCTCCGATGAGATACATGTATTCGCCATAGATGCCAAGAATGAAGCGGCTTCGCTCACCAAGAGGAACTGCATCAAATACGGAAGGGATAATGTCACGGTGGTAAACGGAAAGGCTCCCGAGGTATTTGATACTCTGCCCAGACCCGATGCGGCCTTTATAGGCGGCAGTGACGGCAGGATGAGAGAGATCATCAGAGGACTCAGGGATAAGAACCGAGACGTCAGGATAGTGGCCACGGCCATTACCATGGAAACGGTAAATGAGATACTGCAGATAACGTCGGAGATACCATACGCAGAGGTTAACATAATTCAAATGCAGATATCCAAAACGGAGACCGTGGAAAAGTATCATCTCATAAAAGCCCAGAATCCGGCGTTTATTGCCTGCATGAACTTCAAAGGGAAAATATAGTTTACATAAATCATGAGCGATAAAATTGACACCGTCTGCATCTGCATTTCCGCACCCAAAAGCGGGTCGGGCAAGACCATGTTCACCCTTGGTCTTATAAAGCTCTTAAGAGACAGGGGACTGGGAGTGAAGTGTTATAAGGCCGGGCCCGATCATATAGATCCGCTGTTCCATGACAGGATCAATGATGATAAAGAGCATCCCACAGAGAATCTGGACACCTTTTATTCCGACAGGGAAGAGATAAACAGGATATTTGCACAAGGTCTTGATGGCGCTGATATAGCAGTCGTGGAGGGGGTCATGGGACTCTATGACGGTATCATCCCATGGGATCCAAAGCATAAGGAGGTGCCATGCAGTGACCTCCTGCCCCACAGGATCAAGGCTTCAACCTATGAACTGGCATCCTTCCTGTCATCGCCCGTCATACTGATAGTTGACGCAAAGGGCTCATCAGCTTCCCTTGTTGCACAGATAAAGGGTTTTGTGGATTACGACTGTAACCGTCTCATATGCGGAGTGGTACTTAACAGATGCTCCAAGGCAGTGCATGACAGGCTATCGGGCATGATCTCATCCGCTCTGGGGATAAAGGTCTACGGTTATATTCCCGAATGCGAAGACATTAGGATCGAAAGCCGTTATCTGGGACTTGTCCTTCCCGAAGAAGTGGTTGACATAAGACAAAAAACGGGGGTACTGGCATCCCTTATGAGCGAATGCGTGGATATAGATGGGATCATTAAGGATTGCAGCAGCCTATGATGAGGCTTTCTGCTTTTATTACAGGGAGAATTTCAGAGAACTGGAAAGATCCGGCCTTGAGATAGTTTTCTTCTCACCCATGGAGAGCGGATCCCTTCCACGCGATATAAGCGGCCTTTATCTGGGAGGAGGTTATCCTGAGCTTCATGTAAAAGAACTGTCCGGAGCCCGGGATGTTATGGTTGACATAAAACAAAAGATAGATGACGGCCTGCCTGTAATCGCCGAGTGCGGAGGCTTTATGTACCTTAACAAGGCCATCTTCGCCGATGACGGGGATGTACAGGATGAGATGTGCGGCGTTTTCGACGCTTCATGCAGGAACGCCCACAGGCTCGTGCGGTTCGGCTATGTCACTGTAACGGAGGAGGACGGGAAATGGCTTCCCGGCGGAGCTATGATCCGGGGACATGAGTTTCACCATTACGAATCCACCGATAACGGAGACGGCTGTATCGTTACCAAAGCCTCGGACGGCAGCACATACAGAGAGATACATGTGACGGATACCCTCTGGGCCGGGTGGCCCCATCTGTATTTTGCCAGCGCACCGTGCTTTGCAAGGGGCTTTGCCGATAAATGCAGACAATACAGAAACAGGATGTGAGCAGGAAGTCGGGAAACGACCAGATTAAAGATTGAGAGTAGCAGGATGAATAAGGACATTTTACAGAACAAGATCTACCTTTATCTTACGGAGTTTTTAAGCGGAATGGCCGTGATGGCGGTGGAGCTTGGAGCATCAAGGCTTCTGGCTCCGTATTTTTCCTCCAGTCAGATCGTGTGGACTATCATAATCGGAACCATAATGATAGCCATGGCTTTAGGCAATATCTACGGCGGCAGGAGTGCAGACAAGGATCCCTCACCCGAAAGACTGTATGTCAGGATAATGATCGCCTCCGTATGGATCGCGGCTATCCCGGTGCTTGGCAAATACATAATCATACTGATATCCGGGATACTTGTGGTGACCATCAATAACAATTTCCTTATCATAGCTGCCTTCCTGGCATGTATGATAATCTTTGTGTTCCCGCTTTTTCTTCTTGGTACGGTGACACCCTCCCTTGCCAAATACACTGTGGGATCCCTTGAGGATTCCGGCAAGGTGGTTGGAGGCCTGGGAGCTGCCAATACCATAGGATCCATCATAGGAACCTTCACCCCCACCTTTATCACCATACCCTCCGTGGGAACCTCGGTGACCTTTCTGATCTTCTCGGGAGTGCTGCTGATCATAGGGCTTTTATTCTTTATAAACAGAAAAAGCCATCTGCCGCTGTGCGTGATATCCGTGATATTGTTCATACTCTGCAGCATATTCGGCCATTCCGGCTCCTTTGCATTCTGGGAAAAGGATCTGGATTACGAAGGAGAGTCCATCTATAACTACCTGCAGGTGGCGGAGGATGACAGATCCATAATCCTTTCCACCAACGTGCTCTTCGGCGTTCAGTCCATTACCATGAAGGAGGATGTGCTGACGGGGATGTACTACGATTATGCCATGGCTGCTCCGGTAATTGCCTCCACAGAAGACAGCAGGGTGCTGATCCTTGGCATGGGAACAGGCACCTTCGGCAGACAGTGCATGAGATATTTCGACGGTATGAGTGTGGAAGGAGTGGAGATAGACCAGAAGATCACGGATCTCTCATATGTCTATTTTGATGCATCAAAGGATGTACCCGTAACCACCTACGACGGAAGAGCGTATCTGAAGGGAATAAATGACAGGTACGATGTGATCATGGTGGATGCATATCAGGACATATCCATACCCTTCCAGATGTCCTCGGTGGAATTCTTCCGTGAGGTATACGATCATCTGGAGGATGACGGGGTCATGGTGGTAAACATGAACATGCACTCCGATAATCCGGGGAATATAAACGAGTATCTGTCCGATACCATAGATTCCGTTTTCGGCTCGGTGGCCTATGTAGACGTACCTCACTGTACCAACAGGGAGCTTTTTGCCGTAAAACGGGGAGATGTGGGGGAGCGGCTGCAATCCGGAATGGTTGACATAAATCAAAACACCCCCAAGGGGGCGGAACTCCACGGACTTATGGAGGAAGTGGAGAGTGGTTTACATAACTATAACGGCGGTGATCATATACTGACGGATGACAAAGCTCCGGTGGAGATCCTGGGCATGAGAGAGATAGATTCCATGATCCATGACGAGCTTGTATACTATAAGGAGGTGTACAGGCAGCGCGGGATAGGAGGAGTGCTGGAGGCAATATGACAAACGGCTGCAGACTGTGCGAGATATACAAAGCGGCATCGGACCCTGCTCTTGCATCTCAGGTTGAGATGCTGATAAAGGGGATACCCAAGGAAGAAAAGACGTCTGACACTGAATATGCCAGACGCCTTGATATATGCGGCATGTGCGATAAGCTGTCGGGAAATACCTGTCTGTCCTGCGGATGCTTTGTTGAGCTGCGGGCCGCTAAGTCAGACAGCCACTGCAGCAGGAAAAAATGGTGAGAATTCACACATGACAGTATTCCAGAAAATCGTCGATCAACAGGGGCTTCGCGTAATGATAGCCCTGGAAGTTGGTCACATTATAATTATTCCTCAGATATGAGGCAAGCACATCTGTTTCTATTCCCTCTACGCAAACAGCCTTGTCAAGCTCATTGGCACATTGGGTGATAGCCTTGAGCAGGCTCTGACGAGCTGAATTGGACTCGATATCATCCACAAAGCTTTTGTCTATCTTGATCTGCATAATGGGCAGATCCGCCATGAGATTAAGGGCGGAGTAGCCCGTTCCGAAATCATCCAGTGCCGTATTGATACCTATGGAATTGAAAAATGCCACGCAGCTTCTGAGATAATCTATATCAAGCACACGGCATCTCTCCGTAAGCTCAAGTTTTATGTTAACCGGAGGGAAGCCTGTTTCTTTGATTATATTTGCCAGATCCGAATTGAAATCCGACCTCTGCAGCTGGGGATAAGCCAGATTGATATTTATGATGAAATTAGGATTCTTCTCGATCACGGGAAGCATGTCAGTAAGGGCTGTCCGTATGATCCAGTTGCCAAGATCATAGAAAAGGGGATCCACCTCCAGCCAGTCGATGAATTTGAGAGGAGGCACTATGTTGCCCTTGCTGTCCTTGAAACGGAGAAGGGCTTCGGCACCTGCCACTTCCTCGGTTCTGGCGTCAACAATGGGCTGGTATGTAAGGAAGAAGCCCTTGCATCCGTTTTTGATGGATTCTCTTATATCGGTATGCAGCTCTATGTATTCCTTATTGCCCTGGAAGAAATCAGCGTCAACCACCACCAGATCCAGGCGGCCTTCATTCTTTGATTTATCCAGAGCATATATCATGCTGTTGTAGACGGTATTTACATCGATACTGGGATCGGTTATCTCCATGCAGCAACCGCAAAGAGCCAAAGAGATGTTTATCCCGTCTATTACGGTCTCATCCTGCAGATGCTTCCTGAGCTTCTCAAACATATCCCTGCATTGATCGAAGCTGTCATTTCCGGTCTCGGAGAGGAAGGCATACTTTGCACCCTCCAGCCTGAAGACGTCGCCGTTGCCCTTCATGGAAAGAAAATCATCAGCAATGTGCTTTAAGACTTTATTCCCCATGTTATATCCGTAGGTCGTATTGATGTGGGCAAACTTCCTTGCGCCGGCGAAGAAGATGCAGTAGGGCTTGTTATCCTGACGCATGTGCTCCATCTTGTGTATCAGGGCTGCATGTGTGGGAAGTCCCGTGGCGGGATCCATGGCATTCTCCTGCTCATGATTGACCAAAGTCCCGGCAAAGTATCTGGGATGCAGATCATCGTCTCTGATGACTATGCCCTTGCAGGTGCAGGAAACATATTCCCCTGCCTTGTTGCGGACACGAAGATGCATGTCATAGACATCCAT
Organism: uncultured Lachnospiraceae bacterium; assembly: GCA_946616305.1. Lineage (GTDB taxonomy): Bacteria > Bacillota > Clostridia > Lachnospirales > Lachnospiraceae > NK4A144. Next base: position 15,368 of record CAMOIV010000028.1, read on the forward strand.
GTTGGACTCCAGCATATCGGTCAGGCTTTTCCTGTAGAGATCCCTGTCTTCCGGGAAGATGAGCTGGGCCAGATACTCCCCGGCTCCCTTTATGATAATAGAGGGCAGGCCAAAGAAATCCACAGCTTCCCTGGACCAAAGGGTATAATCCTCCTGGATGTTATTGATAAATATGTATTTTCCCGTTGCGGTAAATGAAAAGGCATCGAATATGTCCAGCAAATGCTCCGACAAGCCTTTGCTGTCCAGCAGATCAAGCATTTCCTTATCGCTCTGTCTATTCATGATAAAAGCCTTCTTCCGAATGGTAATATTCAACCTGTACTTTATCATAGCACAGTACGAAAGCAAAGTATACAAAAGTATTTCAAGGTGTTATATTTTCACTGTAAATATCAAGTAACCATGATAAAGGAGCGGATAATGTCAAGACGACGCCAAAATAAGGGATCGTCCCTGGGGAAATGGATCTTTATAGTGTTTTTACTGATAATAGTGATGCTTTTGCTCATCGCATACATAATGATCTCGGGAAACAAAGCAGACAGCAATCCCGTTACCAGGAACATCAACAGGAGCATCAACAGAAAGGTCACCGAGGAGGCTGTGGAGCAGGTCATAACCCAGAGTACCGGTGAGAAGGTGAGTATCAAGGAGATAGAGTCACAGATGAGCGAAGAGGACGCCGGAGAACTTGATGACATCATCGACAAGTATTCGGAGAACGGTCTGGTGACGGAAGCGTTGAAGGTATACTCGGAAAACGGAGGCGATGTGGATGCCACCGTACAGGAGATGAAGGATAAGGTAAGCCCCGAGGATGTGGAGGCTTTGAAGGAACTGTATTCCAAATATTACTGAACGGCAGGAGGTGCTCATGTCATTCGAAGGAGCTTTTATGGTGCCCCATCCGCCCCTTGCGGTGGCTGAAGTCGGCAGGGGGGATGAGAGACAGATCAAGGCTACCCTTGATGCCTATGATGAGGTGGCAAGGGAGATAGCCCGTATCAGACCGGATACCATAGTTATCACTTCGCCCCACAGCGTGATGTATTCGGATTACTTTCATATCTCTCCCGGTGAGGGGGCAAAGGGAGATTTTGCCAGATTCGGCGCAGGACGGGTTTCCTTTGACGTGAGATACGACAGGGATTTTGTGGAGAGACTGTGCCATATAGCAGATGAGGTGGGACTTCCTGCAGGAGTCGAGGGAGAGCGTGACAGATCCCTGGATCACGGTACCATGGTACCCTTGTATTTCATAAATAAACACTATACGGATTATAAGCTGGTAAGGATAGGTCTGTCGGGACTGTCCCTTGAGGCTCATTACAGCCTTGGGCGCATGATAAGGAGTGTTGCCGACGGCAGCGGCAGGAAGACAGTACTCGTATCAAGCGGCGATCTGTCCCACTGTCAGAAGGAGGACGGGCCCTACGGCTATAAGAAGGAAGGTCCGGCCTATGACAAAAAGCTCATGGAGGTCATGGGAAGATGCGCCTTCAGGGAGCTTCTGGACTTTGATGAGAGCTTTCTGGAAAGAGCCGAGGAATGCGGCCACAGATCCTTCGTCATAATGGCAGGTGCATTCCATGATACAAAGTGTGAGGGCCGGATACTCTCACATGAAGCAACCTTCGGAGTAGGATACGGTATAGGTATATTTTTACCCAAAAAGGATATGACAAAAATGAATGATGAAGAATACATGGGATACAAGATAAACAGCTCAAAGGATCCTTATGTCAGGCTTGCCTGGCAGACCATCATAAGCCATGTGCTTGGGAAAAGGCTTCCGGACATAACGGATTGTCCCGGGGAGATGCTGGAAAAAAGGGCCGGAGCCTTTGTTTCCGTCCATGAGCACGGCATGTTACGGGGCTGTATCGGTACCATATCCGCAACCTGCGATAATGTGGCGGAGGAGATAAGGCAGAATGCAGTATCTGCAGTGGCGAGAGACCCCAGGTTTTCTCCCGTGAGGAAGGATGAGCTTTCTGCTCTCGAGATAAATGTGGACGTGCTCTCGGAGGCAGAGCCCATATCATCCATGGATGAGCTTGATGTGAAAAGATACGGAGTCATAGTGGAGAAGGGTGGCAGGAGAGGATTGCTGCTGCCGGACCTCGACGGGGTTGACAGTGTTACGGAGCAGGTGCTGATCGCCAAGCAGAAGGCAGGCATCAGAGCGGATGAGACCGTGAACATGTCAAGATTTGAAGTCATAAGGCATATATAATCCATGGGAGACCTGATGGAAACAAAGGATGAAAAAGCCGTCTGCCCCGTATGTCCCCACCACTGTGCACTGGCTATGGGCGAGACGGGGGCCTGCAGGGTACGAAAGCATACAGGAGATGGGATAATACCGCTCAATTACGGAGTGGCAAGTTCCCTGGCCCTTGATCCCATCGAGAAAAAGCCTCTGGCCAGGTTCATGCCGGGAAGTAAGATACTTTCCGTCGGCAGCTATGGCTGTAATATGCGCTGTGCCTTCTGCCAGAATCATGAGATATCCCAGATCGGAGCAGATACAGCATGGGATCCGGATCACATCATCACTCCCGAAGAGCTGGTGGATACTGCCGTAAGATACAGGGAAAGCCATGGTAATATAGGCATCGCCTATACCTACAACGAGCCCCTCATAGCATATGAATACGTAAGGGACTGCTCAAAGCTTGCCAGGGAGAAGGGACTTGTTAACGTCATTGTGACAAACGGTATGGCGGAAGCTTCCATCATGGATAAGATCCTGCCCTATACGGATGCTCTTAACATAGATCTGAAGGCCTTTACGGATGAAGCCTACCGAAGGATGGGAGGGGATCTTGATACCGTGAAGCAGAACATCAAAAGAGCGGCTCTTCTTGCCCACGTGGAAGTCACATCACTCATAGTTCCCGGGATCAATGACAATGTCCTTGATATGGACAGGGAAGCGGCATGGCTTTCGGAAATGGACAGGGATATCCCGCTGCATATCACGCGATTCTTCCCCATGTACAGGATGAGAGGGGCGGAGCCCACGGACCTCAGACTTATGTACAGATTAAGGGATGCAGCCGGAAAGTATCTGAAGTACGTATATCTCGGGAACATATAAACGTGGTTATTTTCCGATCATCCCGATAACCCGTCTGTTTTGGCAAATGTGGGGTTTGTGATATAATAGATGAGTTATTTTTCTTTTGAGTTGGAGAAACGGTTTAATGGCTGCATTTATCGACCATGAGACGGAGGAGTACGAGCAGAGGCGCCGGGAGAGGGCCATGCGCCGGGCTCTTCATGAACAGGAACAAAGAGAAAGAGAAAAGAAACTCCGTAGATATATAATCATAACAGTCACGAGTATAGCGGTAACACTTATCGTCGCCATACTCATTATAGTAGGGATCTCGGTAGCCAGGGAAAACAGGGAGGCTATAGGGACAAGGACCACGGAAGTGGATGCGGAAGCAGAGCTTGCCGAGGGCGGAGACCCCATGGGATCTCTGTATGATGATGAGGTCAAGGTCCCGATCCCGGAGGATGCACCTGAACCTGTGATGATAACGCTGTCCGAGGATGCCCTGCCTGACGGCGCTGCAGGTGAATGGCTGGGACTTGGGCCGCAGGAGCTTAATACTACGACCGACGATGATACGGATTCCGTATCGGCAGCGGTGGATTCCGGATATGCCATACTGATATCCCTGTCCGACAACAAGGTGCTTGCAGCGAGACAGCCTCATACCCTTATGTATCCGGCTTCCATGACCAAGGTCATGACAGTGCTTGTTGCCGCAGAGCATCTTGAGAGCGAAGACTACCTGAATGACGTATTTACCATAACTCAGGCCATAGAAGGCTTCTCGTATGACAACGGATGCTCTAATGTGGGCTTCTCCGTGGATGAGAAGGTAACGGTGGAGGATCTGTTCTACGGCACCATACTTCCATCCGGTGCAGACGCCGCCATGGGACTGGCGGAATACATAGCTGGAGATCAGGAGACCTTCGTGGCTATGATGAATGAGAAGGCTGAGGAGCTGGGACTGTCCGGGTCCACTCATTTTGCCAACTGTATAGGTATCTACGACGATGAGAACTATACCACGCCGGCCGACATGGCTGTGATAATGAATGCGGCCATAAACAATCCCCTGTGCTTTAAGGTGCTGTCGGCTCATACCTATACCACGACCCATACATATTACCACCCGGAGGGTATCACGGTTTCCAACTGGTTTTTAAGAAGGATAGAGGATAAGCAGGATACGGGTGTAGTGTATTGCGGCAAGACAGGATTTGTAAATGAATCACTGAACTGTGCGGTAAGCTATGCGGTGGATGAAGAAGGCAAGGGCTATATCTGCTGTACGGGATACGGCCACGGAGGCTGGAAGGTCATATACGACCATGTGGCACTGTATTCAAAATACTTTGATCCTTCGGGATATCAGGAGGTGTCTGCGGACGAGGCTCCTGAGGGAGAAAACCCGGAGGGGGATGCGGCGAACTGAAGCATGCAGCAAAAAGAGATCATCCAAACCGTAAGACCGGGACATTAAGCGAGGGCTTGATATGTGGATAGATGAGGTCGAAAAGGAATTAAAGCAGATATATGGTCCCATCAACGGGGGATTTGTGGCCCATACCATAATCCCTTCATTCATCACCGATTATAAAAGGATGCTTGATGAGGCATCAGTCGGTGAAACCGTTGAGGAGGTATATCAGACTGAGGATAAAAAGGCTCAGATAAAGCTTGTGGCCACAGTGGACAAGGGGCCTTCGGGAGAAGAGCACAGGCTTTTGAGCGTTTCGGTAAACAACAGGGATCTGGAGATCACACCCGGAGAGAAGCTTCCGTGAGCAGAGGATATGACGATATAAGAAAGGATGTAAAGGAGAGGACCTTCCTGCCGGTATATCTTATATACGGTGAGGAAGCCTATATCCGGGAGAACTGCAGGAAGATGCTGATAAATGCTCTTGTCACTCCCGGAGATACGCTGAACTATGCCCATTTTGCAGGAAAGGGCGTGGATCCCAAGGAGATAGTGTCCTTAGCGGTAACTCTCCCTTTCATGGCGGAAAAGAGAGTGATCCTAGTGTCGGAGTCGGGGTTATTCAAGTCATCCGACGATGACATCATAGATTATATCAAAAACCCTTCTCCCGATACGGTCCTCATCTTTGTGGAAGCTGATGTTGACACCCGGGGACGGGGTTATAGGGCCATAAAGGAAGCAGGCTACGATGTGGAGGTAAAGGGCTATGATCACGCCAAGCTCATTACCTGGATAGCAGCGGATTTCAAGAGATACGGCAAGGTAATAGGCAGGGAAGCAGCAGAGCAGATGATAGAGAGGGCTGGAGAGGATATGAATGCCCTGGATATAGAGGTTTGCAAGCTTTCTGCCTATACAGGCGACAGGAATGCCGTTAGTGAAGAGGATGTAAGGCGACTGGTTCACAGAAACCCCGCATCCAACATTTTCCACATGATGGACGCCATAGGATCCAGAGAGCTTAACAAGGCCATGGGGATCTATTATGACATGCTGGATGAGAAGACAAATCCCATGGGAATACTGTCCAGCATAGAGAGACATTTCAGATACATGATAGCAGTACAGGAGATGAAGGAGAAGGGCTTTACGGATGCCGAGATCGCAGATGGACTTTCCATCAGACCCTTTACGGTACCTAAGTATTACAGGCAGGCCGGGAAGTTCTCAAAGGCCAGAATGCTTGCGGTGATCGATTCATGCGTCGATGCCAACAGGGGTATACTTACCGGAAGGATCGATAAGAACCTTGCGGTAGAGATGGTGATGGTAGGCGCAGCTTCGGCATGA
>CAMOIV010000029.1 GCA_946616305.1 uncultured Lachnospiraceae bacterium
TTGACAAAGAACGGGTGTTCGATTATAATGCAATACAGAACAGTTGTTCGAGACAGCATTTGGATCATATTTCAGAAGATACAGGAGTGTTCGGGTATGGAGTACAGTATGGATCACGGTAGATCGAGGATATCAAATATCATATTACTCAGGGCAGATATGAGGAGACGTCAGGATGCGTACAGGAGGAAATTCTTCCTTGTGATGACTTTGTTCATATTGATGTCAGCCGCTACGCTGACTCTTTCCATTAAGTCTTTTGCATATGACAGGAGTTCAAAGACGCCTTCATACAAGTACTACACATCCTACACGGTACAAAGCGGCGACAGCCTTAAAAAGATTGCATCTGCATATATGACGGACGAGTATTCTTCCATAGACAGATATGTTGCAGAGATAGTATCTATCAATCACCTCTTCTGTGCATCTGACATTTCGGAGGGCACAGAGCTTATCATTCCATATTACGATAATTGTATTAAGTGAGATCCGGACTGTTATGATTTTTTAGATTTCCCGGATCAGAATGTCACTGACTTGCCGTCCTTCCAGATATGCTCCAGGTTATAGAAATCACGTGCTTCCCTGTCAAAGATATGGACTATGATATCTGTATAATCCATTAATATCCAATTGGAGCGGTCTCTGACATGACCTTCAATATTCTTGGCCGTAATCCCCTGTTTGGTCATATATTCATCTACAGCATCACAAGCCGCATCCATCTGATTCGTATTATTAACCGTTGCAATGACAAAATAATCGGCTATATCGGACAAGGAAGATATATCAATAACCGATATCTCTTCTGCTTTTTTATCATCTAAGGCCTGATATATTCCTTTTGCTAATTCACTGATCTCCAAATCAAAACCTCCCATGGGATATGCCTGTTAACTTTGCTGTTTATATGTTTATCATGGTCCGTTATCTGTTAATGACAGATAATATTCATATGTTTCTCTGGTCTTAGGATCTACTGCTGCGGATTTTTGATTCAGATGATCCAATGTATCGGATAATATCCTAACGATGGCTCTGTCGATATCCGTAAAGGCCATCTGTCTTATCTCACAAAGATTCGGAGCCTGATCCCTTTGGGGCTCGATATAATCCGCAGTGAATATGATCTTCTGCAGCATGCTCATACCCACATCACCTGTTGTATGAGTCCTGATGGAAGCTATAATATCCTCGTCATCTATACCATATTGGGACCTTGCCAGATATGCTCCAAGCTTTGCATGAATAAGAGCCGGATTCTCCTTCTCGGAATCAGTGAGACTGATATCATATTTTTCACACAGTTCAAACTTTTTATCTGTAGGTATACACTTGGCACAATCATGAAGCAACCCTGCAAGGTAAGCCTTTTCTATATTCTGTCTGTACCTCATGGCAAGTGCTGCTGCGGTATAAGCCACACCAAGAGTATGCTGATAACGACTTCTGTCCAGTTCCTTTTTTATCTTCTTTCTTATCTCGTCTGTATCTTCAGCCATCATCTGTATAATCTGTTCCTTATTATGTATTCATTTACGGAAGGAGCCACATAGGGGGTAATATCCTCTCCTTTTGAAGCCATGTCTCTGATCATGGACGAAGACAGCTTAACAGGATCTCCTTCTATAACCCTTACCGTTGCGTCATATTTACCCTCATATATCCTTGTCATGAGCTTGATCTCATTGTCGCCTGTATCATCTCTTTTGGCAACACACACTACGCAGCTGTCAAAAATATATTGCGGGTCTCTCCACTTATCAAGACTTAAGAAGGTGTCAGCCCCAACTATAAGGTAGTATGTGGACTTCGGATCCTCATCAAGAAGCTCCTTTAGAGTTTCCCAGGTATAAGAATCTCCTTCCCGTTTTATCTCGATATCACTCACCTCGAAATCTTCATCGTCCTTTACGGCAAGGCAGGTCATCTCGTATCTTACACTACTGTCCAATACACCTGTATTTCTCTTAAAGTAAGACTCTCCGCTTGGGATGAATAATACCTTACGCAGGTCAAACTGTTTCTTGGATTCCCTGGCTAATCTTATATGTTCGTTATGTATGGGATTGAAGGTACCACCCATTATACCTACACTGTTTGCAGCCATTTCTTACCTACTTCCTTACAGGCAGTTCGATCTTAGGCTTTTTTGCGGGCCTGTAAAGTACAAATCTCCTGCCTATTACCTGAACAAGAGTGGATCCTGTCCTTTCGGCTACAGTCTCCGCTATGGATCTTATATCATCTTCACAGTTCTTGAGTACCGAAACCTTTATGAGCTCCCTTGCAGTTATGGCATCATCTATACCCTTGACCAGCGCAGGGGTTACCGATTCCTTGCCGATCTGATATATGGGATCCATATTCATGGCAAGACTCTTCAAATATGCTCTCTGATAACTCTTTAATTCCATTGATCCTCCAAAAAATCATCTATAGAAGTCGAAATAGTGTCCGTACATCCTGACGGTATCACCCTCATTGATCCCCAGATCCTCAAGCTCCTTGATCATCCCGTTATCCTTAAGGAAACGCTGAAAGAACTGAAAACCCTTTTCGGAATTGAGGTTGGTATATCCAAGCATCTTTTCGATCCTGGGTCCCTCCAGTACATAGACCTGTTCCTTTTCATCGTAATAGATGGTGTAGGGTTCCTTTTCATGGACATGGGATTCCGGGAAGTATTCCTGTTCGAATTTCTTACCTTCATCCGGGTGGTCGGATACAACCTTGGAGGCATATAAAAGCAGCTCCCTGATGCCCTCTCCTGTTGCTCCGCTTATGGGAAATACTCGGGTCTCGCCTGATTCATAGGTTTCTTTAAGTTTTGAGAGCACGGTCTCCTTCTCGTCCTCAGATAAGAGATCCATCTTGTTTGCGGCTATGATCTGGGGCTTATTTGACATATCCGCATCGTATTTCTTTAATTCGTTATCGATGGTCCTGATGTCCTCTATCGGATCCCGCCCCTCAGTTGATGAGGCATCCACCACATGTATGAGAACCTTTGTGCGCTCTATGTGCCGCAGAAAATCATGGCCGAGGCCTATGCCGTCCGAGGCTCCCTCTATAAGTCCCGGGATATCCGCCATGACAAAGCCTTTGGCGTCCTTAATATCCACAACTCCGAGATTGGGCTCAAGCGTTGTGAAGTGATAATTTGCTATCTTTGGTTTCGCATTGGATACTCTGGATAAAAGGGTTGATTTACCGACATTGGGATATCCTACAAGTCCCACATCTGCGATACACTTCAGCTCCAGCAGCACTTCCAGCTCCATGGCATCCTGGCCGGGTTCAGCATATTGAGGAATCTGCATGGTGGCTGTTGCATAATGCCAGTTTCCCTTGCCTCCCTTTCCGCCCTTTAATACCATAAATCTGGTATTATCTCCGGACATATCACATATAACCTTATTGGATGCGGCCTCCAGCACAACGGTGCCTTCAGGAACCTTGAGGGTGATATCCTTGCCGCTCTTTCCGTGGCACCTATTACCTCCGCCTTCTGCTCCGTCTTCGGCAGAGTATTTACGTTTGTATCTGTAGTCCTGGAGAGTGTTCATACCCTTATCGATCTCAAAATAGACAGAGCCGCCTGCACCTCCGTCCCCTCCGTCGGGGCCGCCGGCTGCCACAAATTTCTCACGATGAAAGCTTACATGTCCGTCTCCGCCCTTACCGGACCGTATAGTGATCTTGGCATGATCCGCAAACATATGACACCTCATTATCTGTCTGTCTTCAATCTTCCCGGTACATCGAAAGATCTGCAAACGGCCGGATCCGCCTGACAGTGCCTATTGGCTTTTTGATCATTATTCGATGTATCAGAGAAAAAGGCTCCGGACACCCTGGTCCGAAGCCTTAAAACATCAATCTCTTACTTTGACTCTACTGCGTAAACACTTGCCTGTTTCCTGTACTTGTCCTTACGCTCGAAACGGAGAACCCCATCGATCAGGGCATATAATGTATCATCTCCGCCAAGTCCCACATTCTTTCCGGGATGGATATGTGTTCCACGCTGTCTGTAGATAATGTTTCCGGCCTTAACGAACTGGCCATCTGCTCTTTTTGCACCAAGTCTCTTTGCCTCGGAATCACGTCCGTTCTTGGTGGAACCGACTCCCTTCTTATGGGCAAAGAACTGAAGATCCAGATTCAGCATCTTATTTACCTCCTTATTCATCTTCGTGATGAGGTATATCCTCGATCACCTTAACAAATTTCCTGCCGTACTGTTCCTCTATGGATACAACTCCAAGACGGAACGTCTGCAGTAGTAATTCAGATTCTTTTGTGGGAGATTCTTTAAGCATAAAACTGATAAAGCCCTCTTCCCTGTTTACCGTTACATCGGACTTCTCATCCGGGAGAAACTCCTCAATGGCATTAACGGTATTGATGGTTATCATGGAAACCGCCGCACAGATTATATCATCTCCGGCCTTTGCAAATAATGCATGTCCGGATACTGTGAAGCCCTGTATCCTCAGATCATCATCTCTTGAAATCTGAATGGTTATCATACACTGATATTATGCTTCGATCTTATCGATCTGTACTTTTGTGTATGCTTGCCTGTGACCGTTCTTCTTGTGATAGCCGGACTTTCTCTTGTAGTGGTAAACAACGACCTTCTTGCCCTTAACCTGATCAAGAACTTTAGCCTTGACACTGGCAGATGATACAAGAGGATCTCCTACCACGAGCTTGTCCTTGCCTACTGCCAGAACCTGGTCAAACGTAACATCATCTCCTGCTGCGGCGTCAAGCTTCTCAACTAAGATAACGTCGCCTTCGGAAACCTTGTACTGTTTTCCGCCCGTTGCAATGATCGCGTACATATGGCACCTCCTATATTTACTCGCTGCTTTCGGTGGCGCAGATCGCGCACTTATACCTATTCATGCGGCATACCGTGCTATGATATCAATAGAAGCACGAAAAGTCAACCTTTATCCGTAATTATCATCGTATCCGGTGATATTTCAGGATAAATATGCCATAAGTTAAAAATATGGGTTATGGGATCATTTATGCCAGTGCAGCAGTTATTATCGCCATGGAATAGACCTCCAGGGCATTACAGCCTCTTGAAAGGTCGTTCACCTGTGCGTTAAGGCCTAAAAGGATCGGTCCGTAAGCCTCAAAATTACCTACTCTCTGAGCGATCTTGTAGCCTATGTTTCCTGCGTTGATGTCCGGGAATATAAAGGTGTTTGCATATCCTGCCACATCCGAATCCGGCACCTTCTGACGGGCAACCCTGGGTGAAACGGCGGCATCAAACTGAAGCTCACCCTCTATGGGGATATCCGGATACTTGATCCTTGCCTTCTCGGCAGCATTTCTCATCTTATCCACATCCTCTCCCTTTCCGGAATGATGCGTGGAATAACTGAGGAAAGCAACCTTAGGCTCTACGCCGAAGAGCTTCGCACACTGTATGGTCTCACCACAGATCTCAACAAGCTCATCCTCAGTAGGTTTGATATTGATGGCGCAGTCAGCCATTGCAAGCACTTCATTCTCTCCCGTAGCCGACGGCCTTACGAGGATAAAGCATGAGGATACGATGGAATTCTCAGGTTTTGTCTTGATTATCTGCAATGCAGGCCTGACGGTATCGGCAGTGGAATATGTAGCTCCGCCTAACAGACAGTCGGCAATGCCCATCTTGATGAGCATGGTTCCGAAATAATTGGTACTCTTAATGGTCTCCCTTGCCTTCTCGATGGTGACGCCCTTGCTTTTTCTCAACTCATAGAATTCCTGGGCCATCTCTTCGAAACGATCATAGGTCTCAGGATCTATTATCTCCGCTCCTCTTATATTAAAACCGGCGTCCTCAGCACATTTGGTTATCTCGTCGGGATTGCCGAGAAGTATGGGCTTAAGAAAGTTGCTGGCAAGAAGCCTTGATGCTGCCTCCAGCACCCTGGGATCCATGCCCTCTGTAAGAACTATAGTCTTAGGATCCTTTTTAAGCTTTTCAATCATTGTACCGAAACCAAACATTTTGAAATATCTCCTTCCCAGAGTCTTTTGACCCTACATAATATAATAACAGAATATCGGGGATTTTTGTGTATTTATTTCCCTTCAATCCTCTACTCTTAAATATACCTCCTCGGCGCCGAAGTCCATCATCAGCATATAATGAGAAAAGACATAATTCTTGACATCCTGATCGTCAAATGCTTCCATTTCCTCGGACATGACGTATTGCGGTCTTACTATATCAAGATAGTTCAGTACGTTTATCTTGATCTCGGGATTCAGATGCAGGAAATATGGCAGATTTATGGGATATCTGTTTGCGGGGAGCAGCTGGTTCACCTCATAAAAGATCATGCCGGATTCCAGATCATATATATTATTCCACTCCTCTTCGGGTATATATTTGAGCACATTCTTGCACTCTTCCACATAGGCATCCTCTTCTCTTTTGGCCAGATCTATGTTTTCCCTTATCTTGTTCCTGGTATCGGGATAATAATGATCGAATATCAGGATCAGCAATATGAGCCACAGAACTCTCCGTTGGATTATGATCCTCTTTCTTCCCGGACCGCTCCAGTAGATCATGATAAATATGAGTGTAAATACCAGCGTGGGTATGGTCAGAAGAAAATAGTAGGTATAAGGCGTTCCAAGATGCAGTGCCGCCCATGTGATAAACGGCAGCAGTAATCCAAGTATCTTGATGTAATGCTCCTCCACCTTCTTGACAGGTATCAGCAGTGCAGCCACAAAGCCCGCATAGCATATGATGATCTTTGATTCCCAGTCATAGGAAAAGGTCTCATAATAGTTGGTACCTCGTCTGTATGCGAAAACAAAGGCGGCATATATGAAATCCTCGAAGGCATGATTAAAAATGAAATAAAAACATACCGGGATGAAGATCATGACGAAGCCCAAAAGGAAATAGGCGAGAATGGGAAGTATAAGGCGAGCCTTCTTCTTTGCTATCAGGATTATGACTACTGTGAGAGCCGATGCCCCCATGGGAGCGCAGGTTGTCACCTTGGAGAGCAGGAATACGCCAAAGGATACTCCGAATATGATCGCCGGAGTTGAGTATTCCTCATATTCCCCGTCCTTCAGATATTTCAGCGCGAAATACATGCATGCATAATTAAATGGCATCATGTATTCCTCACAGGTATTACCGCCCCAGAACATGTAAATGGAAGCGAAGAAGGTGATAAGGAGGACAATGGCTGCCTGCCATCTTTTAACATAGAGCTTGCATATCTTCCAGATGAAAACATATGAAACGGAAGAAGCTATGCACTCTATGATAAAAACACCGAACCGTCCGTGGCAGAAAAACTGTCCGATGGCCTCTATAAAGAAAAAAACAGGGCCCTTAAGGTCAAAATAATCCCGGTAAGGCACCATTCCCATGGTTATCGCTCTGCCCATCATGCTGTACCAGGATGAATCATAACCGTATGCGTCCTTAAATATGGGACTGATCCAACTTGCCGAAACAAGCACAAATACGCAGCCGAAGATAACAACGGCTGCGTACTCGCATATAGTCTTTATAATGTCAGTCTTCTTCAGAGATGTCGACAAGCTTATCTTTCCTCGCTTCTATCTCAGCCTGCTGTACATCAAATGGAGCCTGCTCATATCTGTTGAACTCATAACTGAAATCGCCCGAGCCTCCGGTCATGGATCTCAAGTCCGTATTGTATCCGAAGATATTGGACTCGGGGATCTCGGCCTCTATAACCTGCCTGCCGTTTCCGGTAGGATTCATACCAAGGACTCTTCCGCGACGCTTGTTAAGATCGCCCATGACGTCACCTGTATACTTATCGGGTACGTCAACCTTCAATGTCATGATGGGCTCAAGAAGAACAGGGGTAGCCTTCATGAAGCCCTCCTTGAATGCCATCCTCGTAGCCATCTTAAAGGACTGCTCGGAGGAATCAACCGGATGATAGGAACCGTCATAAAGCACTGCCTTTACGCCGACAACGGGATAAGCTGCCAGAGGTCCCTTCTCTACTGAATCCGCAAGTCCCTTCTCTACTGCAGGGAAGAAGTTCTTGGGAACGGCTCCGCCTACAACCTCTTCATCAAATTCATATGTCTTTGTCATATCGCCCAAAGGCATGAATTTCATCTTAACGTGGCCGTACTGTCCGTGTCCGCCGGTCTGCTTCTTATATTTTCCTTCAACATCAGACTGTCCGATGATGGTCTCTCTGTATGCAACCTTAGGGGTGCTTAAGATTATCTCAACCTTGTAATCGGAGATCAGTCTCGACCTGACAACATCCAGATGCTGATCGCCCATGCCTACCAGCAGAGTCTGACGGTTCTCGGAATCATTGATGTTCTTAAGTGTCAGATCCTCTGCGCATATCTTTGCAAGAGCCTGTGAGATCTTATCAACATCGCCCTTGTTGACGGGTCTGTATCTCATGGGATTATAAGGAGTGGATACCTTTATCATAGCGTAATGTATGGTATTCGCCTTGGTTGAAAGGGTGTCTCCGGTCCTTGTCAGATCAAGCTTTGACAGAGCTCCTATATCGCCTGCATGAAGCTCGTTTATCTCAGTGGCCTTGCTTCCGCACATCGTATAAAGCTTTGCTACCTTGATCTCCTGATCCCTTGAATCGTTAAATAAAACATCTCCTGTCTTAATGACACCTGAGCAAACCTTGATCATGCTGTATTTACCGATGTAAGGATCCACGATGGTCTTCCATACGATGGCTGACTTGGGCTTGCTGAAGTCGTAATCAGCCTCAAATACCTCGGAAGTTGCTGTGCTGATACCCGCAAGCTTTCTGCCCTCAGGTGAAGGAAGATACTTCACGATATCATCAAGAAGGGTGAACACACCCTGACACAGAGTATTGGATCCGCAGCAAAGAGGAACTATGGTCCCGTCACATACCGACATATGAAGTGCAGCCCTTATCTCAGAATCAGAGAAGGATTCTCCGCCGAAATACCTCTCCATGAAATCGTCGGAAGTCTCGGCTACGGCTTCCATCAAAGACTCTCTGTAAGTTGTCAGATATTCCGTAAGATAATCGGGGATGTCACACTCAACAGCCTCGTTCTTATCATTCCACTTATAGCCCTTTTCGGATACTACATTAACGTATCCGACATATTTTTCATTCTCTCTGATGGGGAAATTAAAGGGAGCTATCTTCTTACCGTAGAGCTCGGTAAGCTCTTCCAAAACCTTCTTAAATGAAGCATCGTCCACATCCATGTTCGAAATGTAGAAATATCTTGGAATATTAAACTTTTCGCAAAGATCCCATGCTCTCTTTGTTCCGGGCTCGACTCCTGCCTTGCCGTTAATGACTATGATGGCAGATGCTGCGGCAGCTAAAGCTTCCTCAACCTCACCAACGAAATCAAAGAAACCGGGGGTATCAAGAATATTGATCTTGGTATCATCCCATTCCAGGGGAACTACAGACGTGAAGATGGAGAATTTCCTCTTCTGCTCTTCCTTGCTGTAATCGCTGATGGTATTACCATCATCAACCTTCCCCATGCGTGTGGTCATCTTGGAAAGATAAGCCATAGCCTCCACAAGGCTGGTCTTACCTGCTCCGCCATGTCCGAGGATCGCCACATTACGAATCTTGTCAGTTGTGTAGACCTTCATTTATAACCCTCCATATTGATAATTAATATATGGTTCAACAAAACCATTGGTTAAATTTTACCAAAACAGAGCGTTATATACAATATTTTTTGTCGGAATTCAATAAGGATGCCGATCAGTTGTTTCCGGTAATGGTCATGATATAGCCTTCATCCGTGATCTTCGTGATCTTTCCGTAAACATCATGGGCGGCACTTAAGATGATATTATCAAAAACGTCAAGCTTTGCTTCGGTGGTAAAGAGCACCTGGGTATCGGAACGTCCTGTCACCGTGGCAGTCTCTCTCTTGTCGGAGATATGCTTTCCGTCAAGAACCTTTAATGAAACATATTCCTTTTTCTCAAGAGGTATGATCTCTCCGGTCTCAACCTCATATGAGATATTGTAAGGTTCCTTAAGACCCTTAAGGGAATAAATGGTTATGGGCTCCTTTACACCCTTGGGAGCCACCTCAAAGCTGTTGTCAATTATCATGTCACAGCCTATCATCTCGTGGGTGGTGGGAGAAATGAACAGCTGTCCTTCTGTGGTATAACTCTCTATCCTTCCGCACAGATTTACACAGCTTCCGATAACATTATATTTGACGGCATGCTCCGATCCGATGTTGCCGACAACAGCATCCCCTGTATTGATACCGATGCCCATCTTGAGCCTGGGATATCCGTGCTCCTCATTCCACTTATTGATCTCTGACATCTTGCTCTGCATCATAATGGCACATCTTACGGCGTTCTCGGCATGATTCTCAAGCTTGACCGGCTCTCCGAAGATGGCAAGTATACCGTCACCTACGTACTCTATAACGGTACCGTGAAGCTCCTTTATTATCTTTCCCATGTAGTCCAGGTAGTGATTGAGCATCTTGATGAGATCCGAAGGATCCATATGCTCGCACATGGCAGTGAAGCCGCGAAGATCGCTCATCATAACAGTGATATTGGACATATTGCCGCCTATGGAAAGGCCGTCCGGAGTGTCCAGGATCTTATCCACTATTTCATCTGACAGGTATCTGCCGAAGGCCTGCCTTATGAATTCATTCCTTTTCTTGAGCTCGGCATTGAGTTCCTCGATCTGCTGCATCATCTTGAGGTGCTCTCTGACCTCCACAAGCTCGGTTATGTCCGAAAGCATTACGATGATACCGGTGATATGCCCGTCCTTGGTAAGTCCGGAGGTTATGACATTGAGATATCTCTTCTCTTCCCGGTTATAGTAAGCTATGACGACGCTGTGGACCTTCTCCGGCTCATATATGGCATTAAGTACGGTCTGATTGAAATCGTCGTTTTGCTCGTCACCAAAAAAGACAGCAGCGAATTTCTGATCTATCAGATCCTCTTGAGCTTTTCCAAGGATATTCAGTGCTCTCACATTGGTCATAAGGATCTTGCCGCTGTTATCCAGGACCATAACGCCTTCATTCATGTCACGTATGACACGATCCGTAATATTGTTTTTATTCGGTTCTGCCATATCTTCCTCCGGGGAATAAAAGATCAGAATCCGAAAAGATGCTCCTTTTCAAGATACTTTACAGATCTGTCGAGTTCATCAAGAGTCTTGACCTCTATGGTCAGTGGTATATTACAATCCTTTGCCCGGTAGAACCTGTCTGCGGTGGCAAACTCCACACAGCCCTCACCAAGGACCATATGATCGTCCCACATACCGTCATTGTCTGAAATATGTATATATCCTATGGTGTCTCCAAGTGCCTCAAACCATTGGGCTATACTGTGCCTTGTGTAATTGGCATGACCTATGTCAAGGCAAACCTTCAGCCTGTCGCCTCTTACGTGATCCATCATGCGTCTTAAGGGATCGTAATCCACATCGCTGAAGTTCTCTATAAAGATATTGATGTCATTTTCCTCGGCCAGGGGTTCGTAGTACTCCACTGCGTCTCTTGCCCACAGTTCCTCAAGGCCTCCCCTTACAAAAGGGAGCGCGGTGGAATGAAATACCACATTCCTTGCTCCTATCTTCTTGGCCTGCCTTATGCTTTCCATGCAATGGTCTCTCGAAAGCCTCCTTATCTCATCATCCACACTTACAGGATAATTATCAATGAATGAGCCGTGGACGGAATCAGCGATATGGCTGGATGCATACCAGTCATACTGTTCCTCTGAGATCATTGTGTTTAAATATGCAGAAGAGAACTCCAGGATTTCATATCTCAGAGTTCTCTTGTTAGCATATTCAAGCCATTGTTCCTTTTCGGAATATTTAGGCTGTATCTGTATCATTATGCGTTTCTTGATTTAAAGATATCGCTGAACTTCTTCATAGCATCCTTAAGCTTGGTGGATACTGTAGCCTTGCTGTCATAAGCACTGACCAGATCCTCTATGGTTCCGATAGCTTCGGATTCATTGACATCAGCTTCCTTAAGACGACCTGACAGGCATCTTAAAAGACCTAAGATCTTATCGGGATGAGAAACGAAATATTCATTAAATGTCTTCTCATCGATCTTTGCTACCTCTGTTTCCTCTGCAGCGATAACGGTGCCGATCCTGGGCATGGAATTCAAGAAGCCCATCTCACCGATGAAGCCCTTGTCAACTTTGCCAAGCTCAACCTCACTGTCAAGACCGTAATCCTTATATACAGTAACAGAGCCTTTTAAAAGCTCATAGAACCAAACCTCGTACTCGCCCTGCTTGCAAATCTTATCGCCTTTATTGAACTTTAAAATATTATCTGACATGATATCCCTCACTTTGTGTTGATCAATTTTCTCATACTGTCAATAACTGCAGGATCTGCCTGCTCACCCTTGTTCTCGGCTGCGTAATACTTGTCGATCAGTTCGCAAGCCCTGATGTATTTCTTATCAGCTTCTCTTATATGTGTGCTGACACCCTGAAGAAGAACATCCAGTTTAACGGGATTCTCAACAAAATAATCCTTAACAGCATCTGCATCGAGCTTTATGACGCCGGTGTCCTCAAGAGCAACTGCCGTTGCATTCCTTGCTTCATTCTCCAGAAGACCGTTCTCACCGAAAAAGCCCTCTCTGATCTCTCCGATCTTAACCTCGCTGCTAAGACCGTAATCCTTGATAATACCGACTGTTCCGTATGCCATATCGTAGAGCACGGGATCAACGGCACCTTCTCTGAATATGAGGTCGCCCTTTTTGTATTCAGAAACTTTCTGACTGCTCATTACAGAATCCTCCTTGTAGATGTCTAATTGCTATTTGCGCTGAAACCATTCACAAACTAAATTTTAACTCATACATTGTGTAAAATCAACAAAGTTTTACAAAGATGATCATAAATAATGTTCTCTTTGCACACAACTCACAATATAGTATACTTTATTGCCGTCGCTGCCTCACAGCACCTCTATGAATCTCTCAAACGCCAGAAGCCCTTCCTCAGTCTGCTTGTAAACGCCCGCATCCTCAAGAACTCTTGAGAATACACGTCCTATCTCATCCTGCAGAATGCTATCCACATTGGAAGCGTTGATATCATCATATCTGCCGGTAAACTCCCGGACCCAGTCAGCATGCTTTACAAGGCTTTCTACCGCCATAATATCCTTTTTGTTTATCAGCACATCCTTAAGTTCCTCCATCTCCTTCTTAAGCCTCGAAGGAAGTATGGCAAGACCCATGACTTCGATAAGTCCTATATTCTCCTTCTTTATGTGATGGAGATCGGAATGGGGGTGATACACTCCAAGCGGGCACTCCTCCGTCGTGATGTTATTCCTGAGTGCAAGATCGATCTCATACATATCCTGTCTCATCCTGGCAATGGGGGTTATGGTATTGTGAGGATCACCATCTGTTTCGGAAAAGATAAAAGCTGCCTCATCGGTATATCCTCTCCAGCGATCCAGGATATGCTCCGCAAGATCCTTGATCTTATCCTTATCAGCCGACCTTAATCGTATCACCGATAGCGGCCATTTGATTATGCCTGCTTCCACATCTTCATAACCTTTTATCCTGAAGGTTTTGATGTATTCAGCTCTTGCCATGGGGAATTCGTAGTGTCCTCCCTGGAAATGGTCGTGTGACAGTATGGAGCCGCCTACTATGGGCAGATCAGCATTGGAACCCACTGTATAATGCGGAAACATGTCGATGAAATCAAACAGCTTGTCAAAGCAGGCCCTGTCGATCTTCATGGGCGTGTGCAGCTTATTGAAGACTATGCAGTGCTCGTTGTAGTAAACATACGGAGAATACTGGAGAAAGAAGTCTTCTCCTGCCAGTTTTATGGGTATTATCCGGTGGTTGGATCTGGCAGGATGATTCATACGTCCTCTGTAGCCTTCATTCTCGGTGCATAACTGACACTTGGGATAAGCCGATTGAGGTGCATTCTTTGCGGCTGCGATAGCCTTGGGATCCTTTTCGGGTTTTGAAAGATTTATCGTGATGTCCAGATCACCGTATTCTGTATGGGATCTCCATTTCACATCCTTCCTGATCCTGTAAGTCCTGATATAATCAGTATCACACGAAAACCTGTAATACCAGTCGGTAGCCTCCATGGGAGATCTCTCATAATGCTCCCTGAAGGTCTTTATAACCTGAGAAGGTCTTGGTGTCAGACAGTTCATAAGCTTCGTATCAAAGATATCCCTGCTGATCCCATCATCCTGTACAACGCCTCTTTCTACGGCGTCTTCTATAAGAGCACAAAGTATCTTCTCCAGATCCTCTTCTCTCTCATCTGCTGTATCTTCATAAGAATCCAGATCCATGACATCAAGTATCAGATTTGTGGTATAGATCCGCTCTTCTTCGGATATGAGACCTTTGCGGATACCGTATTCCACAAGATCTTTTATGCTCTTATCTCTCATTTCTTCTCCTCCGGGACAAAAACCCGATTATTTCTCGTATCCTCATCGCCTTTTGCATTGTCGAGGGCTTCCTTCATAAAGGTACGCTGGGCACCCACAGGCTCTGCTCTGCCCGGTGTCAATCTCTTATACGTGCCGTCGCTTTGCATCACTCTTGCCTTGGTATTATCCTGCAGCTGAACCCTCAATATATGCTTCAGATCCTCAACAAGCTTTGGGTTTTCGACGGGAAACAGGATCTCAACCCTCTTTTGCAAATTCCTTGGCATCCAGTCTGCGGATGCACAGTATATCTCTTCTTTTCTTTCGTTAAGGAACCAGAATATCCTTGCATGCTCCAGATAAGTCCCTACTATGGACCTGACGGTTATATTCTCGGAAACCCCTTTAATGCCTGCTCTTAAGCTGCAGATGCCTCTTACTATAAGATCGATCTTCACTCCGTCACATGAGGCGGCATACAAAGCTTCTATGATGTCCTGATCGCAAAGAGAATTCATCTTGGCCACCAGATGAGCTTCTCTGCCGTTTCTGGCATGCTCCGCTTCTCTGTTGATGAGATACAGAAATCTGTCCTTAAGCCACAATGGAGCTATGGAAAGTTTATTCCACATGGCAGGCTCCGAATATCCCGAAAGCATGTTGAATACGGCAGTGGCATCCTCTCCGTAGGGGTCAAGACATGTGAGGAAGCCTATATCCGTATACAGCTTTGCAGTGGAATCATTGTAATTTCCGGTACCCAAATGGACATATCTTCTGAGGCCTTCCTCCTCACGCCTTACCACAAGGGTTATCTTGGAATGGGTCTTCAAACCCTTAAGTCCGTATATAACATGGCATCCGGCCTTCTCAAGCATTTTTGCCCAGAGTATGTTGTTTTCCTCGTCAAATCTGGCCTTTAGTTCAACCAGAACAGTGACCTGTTTACCGTTTTCCGCAGCAAGGGCTAGAGCCTTGATTATCGGCGAATTACCGGATACACGGTACAGGGTCTGCTTTATGGCAAGTGTATCCTTGTCGGTGGCTGCTTCCTGTATGAAACGTACTACGGGTGTAAAGGATTCATATGGATGGTAAAGCAGTATGTCATGGTCCTTTATCTGATCGAAGATACTGTCCTCCGGGTTCATGTATTTGGGGAACTGAGGGATGTAAGGCTTTTCCTTCAGATGATCGAAGCCCTCCAGGGCGTACATCTTCATCAGGAAGGTAAGATCCAGAGGTCCGTTTATGTAGTATATATCCTGGTCCTTTATCTTTAGTTCGCGTTCAAGAATGCCCAGAAGCCTTTTGTCTATGCCTGATTCACACTCAAGTCTTATAGCTTCGCCTCTCTGTCGTTTTTTTAACTGCTTTTCGATCTCGGCCAGCAGATCCGAGGCTTCCTCTTCATCAATAATGAAATCCGCATTTCTCATGACCCTGAAAGGATTTGCACAGATCACGTTGTATGAAAGGAACAGCCCCCCGATATTTCGCTCGATGATCTCTTCAAGCAGTATCACAGGCTTGATCCCATCCTCCTGAACAGGAAGTTCGATGATGCGGGGCAGCACGGAAGGAACCTGTACCATGGCAAATTCTATGTCATTCTCCTCTGTGCGGACAAGAGCACCTATATTAAGACTCTTGTTGCGGACAAGCGGAAAGGGTCTTGATGAATCCACTGCCATGGGAGTCAGGACAGGATAAACATTGTCCTTGAAATACTCATCCACAAAGGCCTTTTCCTTATCGTTCAGCTCTTCATGATGCTTTATGAATCTTATTCCCTCGTCGGCAAGCCTCGGAAGCAGCATCCTCGAAAAGGTTGAATACTGCTCATTAACAAAATCATGGGTGACTCTGGATAATTCCTGAAGCTGCTCATCCACCGTCATGCCGGCGATATCCACACCTTTATATCTCGCATTTTTCATGTCCTTCAGGGAAGCGATCCTTATCATGAAGAATTCATCCAGATTGGAGGCAGTTATGGACAGGAATTTAAGCCTCTCGAACAACGGTATGCTGTTATCTCTCGCTTCTTCAAGTATCCTTTCATCAAACTGCATCCATGAAAGCTCTCTGTTGATGTAATATTTGGGATCTCTAAGCTTTGCAGATCTTAACATATGTCCTCTCCCTTATTTCTTTATCACCCGGAGCACAGGTGTGATACCGAATATCTCCTCAAAGGTATCGCATCTCTCCGAGAAAAGTCCCTTCTCCAGAAGCATCTTGTCATCGGCCGTAACCTTGATGATAAGCTCCCTTTCCTTTACAGCAGCCTTTATGGTATCTATGGTCTTATCCACGTTCTTGGCTATGCCCGTTGCTACCCTTAATATGGCGGTAAGCTTTGCGGCTATTATCTGTTCTTTTTCACTGAAATTATATATATCGAAAGCTTCATAGCTTATGTTGTTGGGATAAGAGTACTTGGCCACCGTACCTATTATCTTTCTTTCCTGATGTGATATGCCTATGATCTCAGAATTAAGTATGATGGAATAAGTGACCTCCGCAGGCATGCTCATGGACACATATTTTCCCGAATTCCTCAAAATAGCGGATATCTCAAGCAAAAGCCTCTCCCTGTCAGTCATGCCATGGAGAGTCTTTGTTGCATCAAATATGGCAAGGGCGGAGCTTACCATCTTCTTTGTAATGGAATCAAAGGCTCCGTACCTTTCGGCTATATTATTGGCTGAGCTCAGGATATCGTCGGTGAAATCATGACCTGACCTGATATAATTCTTCTTATCGGCATAGTCATAAGCTATGCCGTCCGCCAGGGAAACTCCCGGCATATACAGATCCGTTGCCCCGGTAATGGATATGACCTTATCCACTATGATCGCCGACGGTATCAAAAGCGAGGCATTTTCCTCGGGAATAAAAAGCCTTTCCGCGATCTGGTAGGTAGTCTTAACGGACAAAGCCTTCATGATCTCCTTATAGGATCTTGAAAGGATATGACCGTCAGGCCTGCTTGATACCTGCGTCATAATGGCGGAGAGATAATCGTCGATTATTATGATGTTATAGACCTTAAGGTCGTTGAGATATAGCTCCTTAAAATAATCAAGCTCGTTGCTGACTATCTCGCCGATCAACAGCTCCTGATCGGAATACACAGGCTCGATGTCCCTTATCTTGGACCTTATACGCAGAGTCCCGAGATGCAGGTTCACCGTAGTCACCAGATGGCCTTCGGAAAAAAGGGTTATCTGACTGGAACCGCCGCCGATATCAAGAAAGGCAGCACCCTGCTTGATATGATCATCAAAATCACTTCTAAGAGCCGCACCTTTGTATTCCAGGAATCTCTGCTCCGAATTGCTTAAGACTGAGACCTTGATCCCTGTCCTTTCCTCTATCTGATCCAGGAGAATGGATGTATTCACCGTCTCTCTGATGGCGGATGTACCGTATGCCAGATAGTCGGTGACCTTGTAGGATTCCATTACTTTGGAGAACCCTGACAGAATATCGCAGAGTTCATCCATCTTCCTGGGACTTATAAGTCCGGTATGGAAGGTATCATTGCCTATATCGATCCTGTGTCTTACACAGTCGATCTCTTTTACGCCGCTCTTCTTTCCAAACTCGAATATCTTCATGGAAAGCTCATAAGAGCCGACGTCGATTGCAGCAAACAGCTTTTTCAAATCCTCACCTCCGGCTATGTGGATAATAAATGATCAATGAACTGTCTGGCGGTACGTCCCGATACGCCTCCGTGCTCTATCTCCCATCTGTTGGCAAGTCTTAACAGCTCTTCCGTATCCATATCTATGTCGGATCTTTCGGCAAGCGTGGTCACGATGTTCCTGAATTCTATGGGGGTAGGCTTGCCGAAGTATATTGTCATGCCGAACCTGTGATACAAAGACAGCTTCTCTTCTACAGTATCGCTTTCATGCAGATCATCATGCTCTCTGATATCAAGCTTGTCACCGAAGTTTTCATGTATGAGATGACGACGGTTTGACGTGGCATAGATCAGCACATTATCGGGCTTCCTCTCAAGTCCGCCCTCTATTATCGCCTTGAGGTATTTATACTCCGTCTCGTGATCCTCAAAAGACAGATCATCCATGTATATGATGAATTTATAATTCCTGTCCTTTAGTCCTGCCATCAGGTCATTTAAGAATCTGAACTGATGCTTGTATATCTCTACAAGTCGGAGTCCGTCCTCGTAGTACCTGTTCATGATCCCCTTGACAGAGGATGATTTACCCGTGCCGGCATCACCGTAAAGCAGGCAGTTGTTGGCTGGAAGGCCCTTGATAAAGGCTTCCGTGTTGGCTATAAGCTTTTCTTTCTGAAGCTCATATCCCACAAGGTCCTCAAGGTTCTTATGCTCCACACGCTTTATGGCCTCGATGGAAAAGGTATTGTCACTTAAGTTCTCGTGGATCTTAAAGGCCTTGTTAAGTCCGAAGAGGCCTACACCGTATTCACCGTAGAAATTATCCACATAGGATTTCATTTCCTCCGCACTGGCAGATTGGGCAAGGCTTGAAGCCAGATTACATATCCTGTCTCTTATCCTTTTGTTAAAGGTCTTTCCCTCATCATTCATCTTAAATTCGGCAAGGGGTGTGAAGCAGTATATGTCAAATCTTCTGTCAATGTCCGTTATGTCGTAAAAGAAGAGCTCGTAAAATACATTCATGTCGTGGAGAGCCACTTCGTTTATGGTCCCTTGGATACTGCCCTTTAATTCTATAGCCTTGGTATAGGCATTTGCATTATTGGCAAGAAGATATGTGAGATAGGTATGCCAGAGGTTGCCCTGAAATCCCATATCCATGGAAAGAGTTACAAGTCTTCCGGCTGCATCATAGGCGAGAGCCATATCCCCTTCTCCATCAAGGAGCAGGTTTATATCCGATAAAAGCTTTGCGGTCTTGAAATTTCTGTACAGTATCAGTTCGTCGGTTATCATATGATCAGTAATTCCCCAATATCTTCATGTTGACAGTTTCTTCTCTCAGTCCGTGGAGCACGTTCTTGACTGAAGCATCAGCCAGGTTGCCGTCAAAATCAACAAAGAATCTGTATTCTCCGGGATGAGACGGTATGGGTCTGCTTTCAATGTGCGACATATTGATATCATTATAATAAAACAGGCTTAGAACGTGATACAGTGAGCCTGTCCTGTCAGGTATCTCAAAGCATACCGAAACCCTCCCGGCATCCTCCAGGAATATCTTCTGATTGGTAACGATTATGAATTTTGTTGAGTTTTTGGATGAAAAATTGATATCGTGTTCCAGGATATCAAGACCGTACATTTTGGCACATCTTTCCGAACATATGGCACCCCGGGACTTATCATCGGACTCAGCTACCATAGAAGCCGCAAGAGCCGTATTAAGATGATCATGTATCCTGATATCCCTGTGCTGCTCCAGATATTCCCTGCTCTGCATTATAGCCTGAGGATGGGAATAAACATCCTTTATGTCTTCAATGGATGCACCGCTTTTGGCAGCAAGGCAATGTCTTATCTGAATGATCTGAGTGGCAACGATATAGTTTTCAAACTGGCATAACAGATCATAATTCTCCGTAACTATACCTGCGGAGGAATTCTCTATGGGCAGTACGCCGAAATCCGCAAGGCCCTCATCTATAAGACTCATGGCCTCCCGGAAGGTATCCACATGAAATCTGTTACAGTCCTCTCCAAAATACTGTATGACAGCCTCTTCGGAAAAGGCCCCCTCAGTGCCCTGATAAACGATCCTGGCATTACTTAAGTCCAGTTTTTCAACCTTCATGAAGGAAAGCCTGCCCCTGATGCCTCTTTCCTCCATAATGTCATACTGTTTTTTTCTGGAGATAGACATTATATGAGAGTAAAGCTCTTCTATCCCCTTTTCGTTGAATTCGTTATGAGTGAGCGCGATTACGGAATCCAGCTTAGCCCTCTCCCTCTTCTTATCAAGGACGTTCATGCCGTTAGTCAGCTTGTAATCGGCTACTTCCTCAGAAACAGCCATTCTCTCCTCATAAAGCTTAACTATCTTTTCATCGATCTCATCGATCTTTTTTCTGCATTCATTAAGATCCATAGTGATTTTATTCTACCACAAGAGATATTATTCTGAAATATTATAAAAATAAGATACTATATCGCATTTGCAGGCGAGGCGGGAAGCAGGTGTTTTCTGCTTGAAGTTTTTTCTCGGCTATGTTACTAGGAAAGTGCGCATAGGTATTGGCACTTCACGGGG